>NZ_JAPWHT010000267.1:0-13977 GCF_027270795.1 Streptomyces sp. ActVer | reverse complement strand
CGCGGCGAACGGCAGGCCGGCGCGGCGAAGGCGCCCGATAGCGCCGGCCGCGCGCGCCATCTGGGTCAGCGAGACCAGGCCCTCCTGCAGCCGCGCACCGCCGCTGGCCACGAACGCGGCGACCGGCAGCCGCTCCTCTCGGGCTCGGTCGAAAGCGCGCACGATGCGTTCACCGGCGGCCACACCCATCGTGCCGCCGTGCCGGTCGAACCGGCACTCGATCACCACGAGGGGACCACGGGGATGCTCGGCGACACCCGTACGGACGGACTCGTCCTGCGGGGCCGGAGCGTCGTAGCCGGGGAAACGGAGCGGGTTCGCCGAGGCGAGATCGGCATCCCACTCGTGCGTCAGCGAAGGCATGGACAGGCCCACGTGATTGCGCTCGACGGTCATGGAGTTCCCATCGAAGGGGTGCCATCGAGCGTGAGGCTCGGGCGAACAGATTGATGGTCCACCAACCATCTCAATTCCCGAGCCGCCCGACAACGCGGCAAACGTCACACCCGCGACATCGGAAAATGCTGGTCACACGCACTGACAAGGCATCCCGAAAGGTATACCGTAAAGCCCATCCGACTTCCATCTGGAGGCCCGCTCCATGACTGCCGAGAACTCCGCCCGGTCGACCTCCGCGGCCACGCTGTACATCGACGGAACGTGGCGGGCAGCCGCCTTGGGCCGGGAGTTCGACGTGTTCAACCCCGCCGACGGGTCCGTGCTGGGCGCGGCCTCGGACGGATCGGCGTCCGAGGCGCGGAGCGCGGTCGACTCCGCCGCGGCGGCGTTCGCCTCGTGGTCGCGCACGACCGCCTACGAGCGGGCGGCGTACCTAGAGCGCGCGCACGCGTTGATGCTGGAGCGCGCGGAGGACCTCGCCGTCCTCATGACCAAGGAGCAGGGCAAGCCGCTGAAGGCGGCCCGCAACGAGGTGCGCTACGCCGCGGACTTCCTGAGCTGGTACGCCGAGGAGGCCAAGCGGGTCTATGGCGCGACCATCCCGAGTTCGCGGGCCGGCCACCGCTTCATGACGATGCGTCAGCCGGTCGGCGTGGTCGCCGCGATCACTCCATGGAACTATCCGGTCTCCATGATCACACGCAAGGTGGCACCGGCGATCGCCGCGGGGTGCACGATCGTGCTCAAGCCGGCGGAGCAGACCCCGCTGTGCGCCGTCGCGGTCTTCCAGGTGCTGCACGACGCAGGCCTGCCCGCGGGTGTCGTCAACCTGGTCACCACGAGCGACCCGGCGCCGGTCGGCGACGCCCTGCTGGACAGCCCGGCCGTCCGCAAGCTGACGTTCACCGGGTCGACCGAGGTCGGCATGATGCTGGGCGCCAAGGCCGCGCAGACCGTCAAGCGGGTGTCGCTCGAACTCGGCGGTCACGCCCCGTTCCTGGTCTTCGGCGACGCCGACCCGCGGCGCGCCGCGAAGGGCCTCGGCCTGGTGAAATTCCTCAACACCGGTCAGGCGTGCATCTGCCCCAACCGGGTGTTCGTCCAGCGGGAGTTGGTCGACAACTTCCTCGACGTCCTCGTCCAGCGGGTGAGCGCGATGAAGGCCGGCAACGGGCTCGACCAGGACGTCAGCATCGGCCCGCTGATCGACGAGGCCGCCATGACGAAGATGCGGCGGCAGGTGGCAGACGCCGTCGGGCACGGAGCGAAGGTGCTGACCGGCGGCGAACGGCTCACCGACCCGCGCCTGCCGGGCGGCCGGTTCTTCGCCCCCACCATCCTGACCGACGTGACACCACGGATGGACATCTACCACGAGGAGACCTTCGGCCCGATCGCCCCGGTCATCGCCTTCGACGACGAGGACGAGGCCATCGCCATGGCCAATGACACGGCCTACGGTCTCGCGGCGTACGTCTACACCGAGAACCTCTCCCGCGCCTTGCGGGTCACCGAGGCGCTGCGCTTCGGCATCGTGGGGATCAACGACATCAACCCGACGAGCGCCGCCGCGCCGTTCGGCGGCACGAAGCACAGCGGGCTGGGTCGCGAGGGCGGACCGCAGGGCATCGACGAGTACCTCGACACCAAGCTGGTCGGCATCACGCTGTGACTCCTCGCGGACGTGCCTTTCCGGTGCGTGCACGGCGCACCCGTCGGCCCGCGCCGCTCTTCAAGTACGGCGCAGCCGCGGGCGTCAGACGCAGCCCCGCCCGGCCACCGACACTGTCCCCTCACATGTCGGTGGCCGGGCGGGGCGGTGCTGTGCCTCAGGCGTCGGAGCGCGGGAAGTTGTACAGACGGCGGGCGTTGAGTTCCACCATCAGGCGGACCTCGTCGTCCGGAACGTCGAGCATGACGTTCTCGAGCAACTTGCGGGTCTGGGGCCAGTTGCTGTCGGAGTGCGGGTAGTCGCTCTCGAACATGATGTTCTCCACGCCGATCAGATGGCGTGTGAACACACCGGCCCGGTCGGAGATGAAGCACCCGTAGACGTGGTCCTTGAACAGTTCCGAGGGACGGACGTCCTTGTTGACGTCGTTGTACCAGCGGTGCCGCTCCCACACCACGTCGATGCGCTCAAGCATGTACGGCATCCAGCCGATCCCGCCCTCGGACAGCGCGACCTTGAGGTTCGGGTGCTTGTGGAAGACGGGCGAGAGCAGCAGTTCCGCGGTCGCGGACATCGAGTTGAGGCCGAACAGCGAGATGCCCACGGTGAAGTTCGTGCTCATCGCCTCCGGTGAGGCCTGCGGGCTACCGCCCGACCCGAAGTGCAGCGAGAGCGGCAGGTCGTGGGCGGCGGCGGCCGCGAGCACCGGGTCCCAGTGGTCGCTGTGCCATGACGGCAGATCCCGCCGGTCGGGCAGTTCCGGGAAGGTCACGCTCTTGGCACCCTTGGCCGCTGTCCGCTCGATCTCGGCCACGCTCTGCTCGACGTTCCAGTACGGCACCATCACCAGCGGAATCTGACGTTCGGGATAGGCCGCGCACCACTCGTCCAGGATGAAGTCGTTGTAGGCCCGGACGCACGCGGCCGCGAGGTCGAGATCCTTCGACTTCGCAAATCCGCTGCCGGCGAATCCGCCCATGTTCGGGAAGCACATCTGGGCCCAGACGCCCTCGAGGTCCATGTCCCGGATGCGGTCGTGGATGTCGTGGCAGCCCGGAAGCATGTCGTCGTAGCTGCGCGGATCGAGCCCGAAGTCCTTGGGATCCTTGCCGGCCACCGCGTTGAGGGCCAGTGTGCCGGCGAGCGCGCCCTCGTAGATCCATACGTCGCTGCCGTCCGGCCGGTGCTCGATCCGGGGGCCGGCCTCCCGGTATTTCTTGGGCAGGCGGTCGGTCCAGACGTTCGGGTGCTCGATGACGTGGTCGTCCACGGAGACGATCTGGGCATCAGGTGGCAGCATGCGGTCCTCCACATTCCAGTCAGCAAGGTGTCACCCACCTCGCCTGAACTCCGCGATCACACGCGGAGGCGGCTCAGTCGGTGTCGGTGATCTCGATGCGCGCTCCCCCGGCGTCGACCGGGGCGAGGAGGAGACTGTGCCGGCCGAACTGCTCGAACCGCACATCCCTTCCCACCAGGAACGTCCGCGCCGCGAGCAGATCCCGCACCGTGAAGGTCAGGCAGAAGATCCGCTCCCCGCGCTCGACGAGATGGCCGCCGGCGAGGTCCGCCCGCGAGCCGGTCGCCGAGCCGACGAACTCGACGGCATGGTCGTCGAACCGCACTCCGTGCCCGGCCATGTTCAGGTGCCGTCGCTCGACGACGTACGCCTCCCGGCCCACCAGCGCGGCGAGATCGGCGGCGGCCTTCTCCGGCTGTGCCGCGACCACCTTGACGGTCGCGCCGCCCACGAGCCCGAGGGCATGTTCGTCCGACCAGAAGGCGGGTTCGCGGTCCACGAGGTCGCGGTCATGGCTCTCGGCGCGGCGGTCAGTGAGCCCGATCGCCAGGCCGTGCATGTCCTTTGGGCGCACGAAGGCGCGGCCGTCGGCGTCTTCGCCGACCCGGACGCCGTGCTCTCGCAGCGCCGTGACGGCATCGCCCAGGGAGGACACCTGCCACTGCAGCGAATCCCAGCCGTTGCCGTCGGACCGGAGTGCGACGGCCCCGCCCGGCGCGGTCGGGGCGAACGTCTCGACACCGGTGCGATGGATCAGGACCAGGGCATGCCTGCTGCCCGCCGGCCCGTCCCCCCACCGCCGGAGAACCCGTGCGCCGAAAACGTCCTGCTGCAGAGTCAGCTCCGCGTCCAAGGACCGCGTGAACAGGTTCACCTGCCCGAGACGTTCGACCGCGAGAGGGGCCCGCATAGTGGCCCTCCGTCCTCATCGACGATACCGATAGCCCTACTGTAACTACCTCGCCACATCGGGGCAAGGACGTGGGAGCCCGCTGCGCCAACACGCCCGGACTTCGGCCGACAGCACTGCGCACCACCACTGGAGGGAGCTTCCCGTAATTGATACGGTATGGTGCACCACAGCCCCTTCGAAGCCCGGAACGGTTCAGGTTCCGCTCGACGTCGTCGCCGGAAAGGTCCGAGCCGTGGCCCAGACTCCCCCGCCCCGAATCGCCGTCATAGGCGCCGGCCCGTCAGGGTTCTACGCGACCGATCACCTCGTGCGCGCGGGCATGGCCGTCGATCTCTTCGACTGCCTGCCGACCCCCTACGGGCTGGTGCGAGCCGGCGTCGCACCCGACCATCCCAAGATCAAGTCTGTGGCCCGCGTCTTCGAGCGCACGGCCGCGCATCCCGCTGTCCGCTTCTTCGGCGGCGTCGAGTTCGGCGAGGCGATCACCCGCGCCGAGGTGCTCGAACGGTTCACGGCGGTCGTGTACGCGATGGGCACCGAACTCGACGCACGGCTGGGCATCCCCGGCGAGGACCTGTCCGGATCGCATCCGGCCACGCACTTCGTCTGCTGGTACAACGGCCACCCGGCCCACGCGCACCGGAGGTTCCACCTGGGCGGCTCCCATGCCGTGGTCGTGGGGAACGGCAATGTCGCGCTCGACGTGGCACGTATGCTCGTACTGCCCGAGGAGACCCTTCGCACAACCGACGCCTCTGACCGGGCGATCGACGCGCTCGCCTCCTCATCGCTGCGCCGGGTGAGCGTGCTCGGCCGGCGCGGCCCGGTCCAGTCCGCCTTCAGCACACCGGAGTTGCTGGAGCTGGGCCGGCTCGACGGCGTGGATGTCGTCGTCGATCCGGCCGAGCTCCAGCTCGACCCGCACAGTGCCCGGGAGCTGGCCGCTCACGGGGCCGACTCACCGGCGGCACGGCGGCTGGCGCTGCTCACCGAGTTCTCCCGGCGCCCGGCCTCGCCGGGCAGCCGGCGCATCGAACTCCGCTTCCTGCGCTCGCCCGTCGAACTCCTGGGTGATCCTGCGGGCGAGCGCGTGAGCGCGGTCCGCACCGCGCACAACGTACTGGAAGCCGATCTGGACGGGCGCGTCGTCGCGCGGCCGACCCACCGGCACGAGGTGCTGCCCTGTGACCTCGTCATACGCGCGGTCGGTTATCGCGCGCGCCCGGTCGAGGGCCTTCCGCTGGATCCGCACACCGGCGTCCTGCGCAACGTCGCCGGCCGGCTGGTGGGCCCCGACAGCGTGGCCCTGACCGGTGAGTATGTCGTCGGCTGGGCCAAACGCGGGCCCTCGGGGGTGATCGGCACGAACAAGTCGGACGCCGAGAACACCGTCACGGCCCTTCTCGACGACCTGCGCCGGGGACGGCTCAACGGACGTGCGAGTGCCGCGCCGGACGAGGTGCGGGCATGGATCCGCCGTGGTGTTCCGGCCTCCGTCGACTGGAACGCGTGGCTGTCGATCGACCGTCACGAGCGGGCGAGGGGCGAACCGCTCGGGCGACCGCGCGTCAAGCTCACCTCGCTCACCCAGATGCACGACGTCGTCGACCGGGCGCGCGCCGACGCGGTTTCGGATGCGGCGCGGCTCGCGCCACGAACGTGAGGAGGCAGTCCGTCATGCCGTATGTCATCACCACCAGGTGCGTCGACCTCAAGGACCGCGCGTGTGTGCGCGAGTGTCCGGTCGACTGCATCTACGAGGGTGCCCGAGCCCTGTACATCAATCCGGAGGAATGCATCGACTGCGGCGCCTGCGCACCGGTGTGCCCGAACGACGCCGTCTACTTCGATCAGGAAGTGCCGGAAGCCCTTCAGGCGTCGATCGCCGACAACGCCGCCTTCTTCTCCCTTCCGCTGGTCGACGGGGCGCCGCTCGGCAATCCCGGCGGAGCGCGGTCCGTGGGTCCGGTCGACGCCGACACCCCCCTCGTCGTGGCGCAGCCACCGCAGGTCGGCGCCGGGGCCTGACCGACTCGAACCTCACCCGGCGCGGGGCCGACACACGCCCCGCCGCCCCCAGGAAAGGACACAGCACATGAAAGCATCCGTCGACTCGGCCAAGTGCAGCGGTCACGCGCGCTGCAACGCGGTCGCCCCGCAGGTCTTCACCGTGGACGACGACGGCTACAGCGACATCGGCTCCGACAAGGCGGTGCCCCCGGAGCTGGAGGCCGCGGCGCGCGCCGGGGCCACCAACTGCCCGGAGCGCGCCATCACGCTCAGCTCCTGACACGCGAATGCGGCCGCCGGCGTCGTCCTTCAGTCGTCGGCGGCCGCGTCGAGCCCGGCGATCGCCGCTCGGGCTGCCGAGAGCAGAAGCCCGCCCTCGCGGGCGGACACCATCGAGTCGGCCAGCAGTGCGACGTCCTTGCCGAGCGTCGGCCGGGCCTGGGACCGGGCGACGGCCGCCAGTCCGCCGGCACGAGCGTACATTTCGACGCCGAAGCTCCGGCCCGAGCCGCCCGCGAGCACCTTTCCGAAGGCCACGGGATCGATCCCGTGGCCTTCGGCGATCCGGAAGGCGTCCGCCGCGAGGGCGAGGTGCGCGGCAAGCATGGCGTTGTTCAGCAACTTGGCGTGCTGGCCCGCACCCACGGGTCCCACGTGCACGACCTCGGCGGAGAACGTCCGCAGCAGCGGCTCGAAGCGGGCGAACGTGCTCTGCTCGCCGCCGACCATCGTGATGAGTTCGCCCGCCTCCGCGCGGATCCGGCCACCGCTGACCGGGGCGTCCAGCAGGTGCAGACCGTACGTCGCGGCCTCGCGGGCCAGTGCCCGCACCTCGTCGGGCGAGATCGTGCTGTGCACCGCGATCGTCGCGCCGGCCGGCATCGCCGGTGCGACACCGGCCGGCCCGAAGAGGACCTCCCATGTGCCGGCCACGTCGAACAGGCAGGCCCCGAGCAGGCCGACGCCCTCGCCGAGGTCGGCGAGCCCGCCAGCCACCCGGGCCGGACCGGCGCGGAAGGGGTCGAGCGTCTCGGGGCGGCGGGCCCACACCGTGCAGTCGACCCCCGCCGCCGCGATGCGCGCGGCGATGGGCGCGCCCTGGTCGCCCAGGCCGACGAAACCGACGCGCATCAGTCCTCCTCCGCGCTGTGCAGCCGGATACCGCTCGATCAGATTTTGAGATGTCCTCCGGCGTCGCAGTTGATGAACTGCCCGGTGATGTAGCGCGACTCGTCCGAGGCCAGGAAGACGATCACCTGGCTGACGTCCGAGGGTTCCACCCACGGCACCGGTATGGCCTGCATCACCGGGAACGCCTCGGTCGCGTCCTCGCGCGTGGGGTGCTCCAGATCCGGCCGGAACGTCTGGTACATGGCCTCGTGGTGGAGCATGTCGGTGTTGCAGTTGGTCGGGTGCACCCCGTTGAGGCGAATGGAGTGGGGCGCCAGCACGAGCGCGAGGTCATGGACAAGCGAGACGAGCGAGCGCTTGGCCCAGGCGTAGGCCACGCCGCCCGGCTCCTTGCTCGGGCCGCCCTTGACCAGGGCGGCGAGGGAACCGGTGACCACCAGCGAGGCACCGGCACCGAGGTGCGGAATCGCCGCGTTGAGGGTGTTGAGCACGCCGCCGAAGTCGACGCCGCTGACGTCCACCCACGCCTGCAGGGGCTGGTCCTTCGTCATCGCGCAGATACCGGCGTTGGCCACCACGACGTCGATCTTGCCGAACTCCGCGACGCCGTCGGCCACCGCCTTCCGCATGGCGGCCCCGTCGCGGACATCGGCCTGGATGGTGAGGATCCGCCGGCCGAGCGCCTCGACCTCCTTCACCGTCTGTTGCTGATCCTCCTGCGTCGCCATCGGGTAGCTGATGGTGTCGAAGGAGGTGAGATAGTCGACCGCGATGATGTCCGCGCCCTCGCGGGCGAGCTGGACGGCGTGACTGCGTCCTTGCCCGCGTGCGGCACCGGTGATCAGTGCGACCTTGCCCGTAACCCGACCTGTCATGTCGTTTCTCCTCGCCGACGGGGCCTCACCTGGACGGTGACGCGCCGTCTTCCTCATGCTGGTGAATTCGTCCGTGACGGCGCCTGCGGGTGCAGTCCGTCGACAACGTCCAGGGCGTCCCCGAGTGCCGTCCGTTCCGTGACCAGCGCCCGCAGCCGCGTCACGACGCGGGCGAGACCGAATCCGAGGACGCCGGTCAGCTCGCCGTGACGGCTGTAGAGGTACAGCGGCCGGTCTCCGCCCGCACCGGTCATCCGTACGGTGATGTCGGCGCCCGCGTCCGGTTCGCCGACGCACTGGATCTTCGTGCCGTACTGGTCGCTCCAGAAGTACGGCACCTCGTCGAGCACCCGGCGCTCGTGCCCGGCGATGCCACTCGCCACGATCGCCGCCTGCTCGGTCGTGGTGGTCCAGTGCTCGATCCGCCGGTGCCGACCGGTGCGTGCATTGACCCAGCGCGCGACGTCGCCGACGGCGTAGACGTCCTCGTGGGACGTCCGCCCGGACGCGTCGCACACGACGCCGTCGTCGACCGCGATCCCCGAGCCCTCGACCCACTCGGTGTCCGGGACGACGCCGAGGCCGACCACCAACGCGTCGAGCGCGACACTCCTGCCGTCGGAGAGCCGGACCGCGGAAAGGTTCTCACCGTCCAGGACGACCTCGTCGATCGTCACCCCGCACCGCAAGTCGACCCCGGCCGCCCGATGGCGTCTGGCGATCTCGGCTCCCGCTTGCGGACCGAGCGCGTGTGACAGTGGCGCCGAGCGGACCTCTACGAGGGTCACGTCGCAGCCCGTCTCCCGGGCACTGGCCGCCACCTCGCACCCGATGAAGCCGGCACCGAGCACGCCGATGCGGCCCCGGCCCGCGACGGCCGCAGCGATGTGGGCGGCGTCCTGTGCGGTGCGCAGGGACCAGACGTTCGCCGCGGCACCGGCGGCTTCCCACCGGCGGGCCCGTGCGCCGGTCGCGATGACGAGCACGTCGTAGGGCAGCTCTCCGCCGCCCTCCAGGTGGACTCGGCGAGCCGTGGTATCCACGCCCCTCGCCACGGTGCCCAGCCGCAGATCCAGTCCGAGGGCGTCCAGTTCCTTCGGCTCGCGCAGCAGTGGCGGGTTGGCGCGCGTGCCCTTCAGTACCTCTTTCGACAGCGGCGGCCGGTCGTAGGGCGGCTCGGCCTCCGCGCCGACCACGACGACGGACCCGCCGAAGCCGAGCCTGCGCAGTTCCTCTGCCACGGTCAGACCACCGAGGCCGGCGCCCACGACCACCACCTGCCGCACGTCGGCCCTCACGTGCTTTCCTCTCCGCTGCACGCCCCGCTGTGGCCGGTGCTCGGTGCGGTCACGTGACCGCACCGAGGAGTTTCAGATCGATGATCTCCTCCTCGGACTTGCCGAGGTCGCGCAGTACGTCGTCGGTGTGTTCGGCGAACTGCGGAGCCCGTCGGCTCTTCACGGGTGTCTCGTCGAACTGGACCGGGTTGGCGACGAGTTCCCGCTCCACCCCGTCGGCGTCGACGACCTTGGTGATGAAGCCGTTCTCGCGCAGCGCCGGGTCCATGCCGACCTCGTAGGCGTTCTGCACGAGTGCCCACTGTCCCTGCGCGCCCTCCATCCGCCGGCACCACTCGTCGAGGGTGATACCGCCGATGATCTCCGCGACGATGTCACCGCCCTCGGCGCCGTGCTCCAGGACGGCGCCGCCCGCGAAGCGCGGGTCGGTCACCAGTTCCGGCCGTCCCATGCGCTCGCAGAACTCGGGCCAGTACCTGGTGGGCTGGAGCATGGTCAGCAGCAGCCAGCGGCCGTCGGCCGTGCGGAAGGACCCGGCCAGCGGGTTCGACGACGAGCCGTGCCGCGGCTCCTGGACCTTGGGCAACGGGCCGCCGACGAGCAGGGCCTGGTTGACGGAGTACTGGGTCGCCCAGGCGCCGAGGCCCAGCAGGGACACGTCCACGACCGACGGCTCGCCGGTCGCCTTGCGGGCGTACAGCGCGGCCGCGATGCCGCCGGCCATGGTCAGGCCGCCCATTGAGTCGCCGTACGCGCCCGACGGCATCCTGGCCAGCCGGTCGGCGCCGACCGGCGTGACGCCGTCGGCGCTCCCAGCCCTTCCCCAGAACGCCGTGCTGTCATATCCGCCCTTGCCCGCGTCCTCGCCCCGGGCGCCGAAGCCGGTGCCGCGGACGTAGATGATGTCGGGATTGACCGCGCGGATGTCGTCGACGTTGATGCGCAGCTTCTCCCGCGCGCTCGGCAGGAAGTTCGTGACGAACACGTCGGCCGAGCGGATCAGCTCGTCCAGCAGCGCACGGCCTTCCGGCACCTCCAGGGCGATGCCGACACTGCGCTTGCCCCGGTTCGGGCCCTCCATGATCGGGAAAAAGGATGTCGTCGGCACGACGTCGAGGCCGAGCAGTTTCACCAGGCCACGCTGCGCGTCGCCGCGGACCGCGTGCTCGATCTTGATGACCTCGGCCCCCCACTCGGCGAGGACCCCGCCGGACGCCGGCACGAACGTGTACTGGGCGACCTCGACGATCCGTACGCCTTCCATGGGACGTTTCACGGGTACTCCTTGCTTGTCCGGTGCCTTGCTTGCCCGGTGCCTTGTCCGGTGCTGAACGCGGGATCTGTGGCGCGGCGGTCGAGGACCGCTCAGCCGATGTACCCGATGAGCTTGGTCTCGAGGTAGGTCTCGAACCCCTCGACGCCGTTCTGCCGTCCGATACCGCTGGTCTTGTAGCCCCCGTACGGTCCGTCGGCGCCGTACCACCTGCCGCCGTTCACCGAGATCGACCCGGCGCGGATGCGGTGCGCGATGGCCATGGCCCGCTCGGGCGAGGCCGAGAAGACTCCGCCGGACAGCCCGTAGCTGCTGTCGTTGGCGATGCGGATCGCGTCCTCGTCGTCGTCGTAGGCGATCACGGTGAGGACGGGGCCGAAGATCTCCTCCTGGGCGATCGTCATGGAGTTGTCGACATTGACGAACAGCGTGGGCTCGATGAAGTAGCCCTTGCCGAGGTGAGGCGGCCGGCGTCCCCCGACGACCAGTTCGGCGCCCTCCTCGACGCCCTTGTGGATGTACGCCAGGACGCGGTCGCGCTGGTTCGCGCTCACCTGCGGGCCCTGGATGTTGCCCGGGTCGGTCGGATCGCCGTACGGGATGTTTTCCATGACCGACTTCAGGATCGCCACGCCCTCGGCATACCGGGACCTGGGCAGCAGGACGCGGGTCTGCAGCGCGCATCCCTGCCCGGCGTGCGAGCAGACGGCTCTGGCGCCCGGCAGCACCTGGGCCAGGTCGGCGTCGTCGCAGACGATCATCGCAGACTTGCCGCCGAGTTCGAGGAACACGCGCTTGAGCGTGGCGGCGCCCTTCTCCATGATCCGCTTGCCGGTGACCGTCGAGCCGGTGAACGAGATCAGGTCCACCCGCGGGTCGAGGGTGAGGGCCTCGCCGACCAGGTGGTCGGAGGACGGAACGATGTTCACCACACCGGCGGGGATGTCGGTGTGCTCGGCGATGAGCCGGCCCAGGCGGGTGGCGTTCCAGGGGGTGTCCGGTGCGGGCTTCACGACGACCGTGTTGCCTGTGGCGAGGATCGGGCCGAGCTTGTTGGCGGTCACCTCGAACGGGTAGTTCCACGGGATGATCGCGCCGACGACACCCTGCGGCTCCTTGACCACCTTCCGCTTGCTGGCCATCCCGAAGGCGTTCCCGTCGGGCAGTTGCCGCTCCCATGGGAACTGCTCGATGTACTTGGCCGGCCAGCGCAGGGCGTCCTCCAGAGGGGAGTCCAACTGCAGCCGGGTGACCGCCACCGGGGTGCCGGCCTCGGCGACGAGCTCGGCGCGCATGTGCTCGCGTTCGGACTCCAGGGCCTCCTGCAGCTGTTCGAGGCAGCGTCGGCGGAAGGCGTGGTCGGTCGCCCAGTCGGTCTCGTCGAACGCCCGCCGGGCCGCGGTGACGGCCTGCGCCATGTCCTCGTGCCCGGCGTCGGCGACGCTGCCCAGCACTTCCTCGGTCGCGGGGTTGATGTTGTCGAAGAGCTTGCCGGACGCCGCTTCGACGAGCTTGCCGTCGATGAGCATGCGGCGTTCCGGTGTGAACGGACCGACGCTGGTCTCGATCATTTGCGCTACCTCTCCGTGGGTGCGGACATCGCGGGTGACGTCACGGTCGGCAACGGCGGGGGGCGGCGCTTGACCGTGGGTACGCGGCGGCGGTCCCCCCGGCAGGGCTCGGCCGACGCCCGGTTCCTGCGGTGACACCGCAGGTCGCAAGGGCGCCAGCCCCTCCGTCCACGCTAACGAAAGGCTTTCTGGAAGCCATATCGTATGGCTTCCAGGCAGGGGTGTCGAGATCCGTGCACGCCTCAGCTCGGCGTGTGTTCCCGTGTTCCGGGTCAGGCGCCGGTCGGGCCGGACGGGCTCAGTTCGTCGACCAGACCCCAGTCCAGGGCGCGTTCGGCGGTGAGCGGGCAGCCGGTCAGCACGAGATGGAGGGTGCGCCAGCGGCCGATGCGGCGCGGAACGCTGACCGTTCCGCCGGCGCCGGGGATCAGGCCCATGCCCAGTTCGGGCAGGCGGAAGACGGCTCCCGGGTCGGCGACGACCCGGGAGGCGAAGGCGGGCAGCTCGATCCCGGCGCCGATGCAGTTGCCGTGGAGGCGGACGGTGACGCGGTCGCGCAGCTTGTGCAGGGGAAGGGCGGCGCCGGCGCGGGTGCGGATCAGATGTGCGGTGTCCAGGTCGCGGGCGACTCCGAATTCGCCGAGGTCGCCGCCGGAGCAGAAGGAGGGCCCGTTGCCGCTCAGGACGACCTCGGTGAGGGTGTCGTCCAGCAGTGCGAGGTCGAGCGCGGCGACGAGGGCGTCGCGCAGTTCCCGGCCATAGGCGTTGTGCCGTTCCGGCCGGTTGAGGGTCACCCGCAGGACGTCCCCGTCCCGGCACACGAGCACGGGATCGGCCGGGGCGGGCGGCGGCGGCCGGCGGGGAGCGCGGGCGGCCTGCCAGCGGGCGAAGCGACGGCCCGCCAGCAGTGTGGAGTAGGCGAGCGACTCGGCGTCGAGGGCCTGTCCTACGGTCAGCCGCGGGCCGGTGCGCAGCAGACGGCCCAGGATGACGGCCGCCTGGGGGCTGTCCGCGGCCGCGCGCACCAGGGTGCGGGCTGTCGCCTCGGGGTCGTCGACTGCGACCAGACGCCGATCGGCGCTGTCGACGGGCACGAGTGTCAGGTCCAGCGCGTCCAGCAGCGGTGGGACGAGGTGGCGTGTGCCGTCGGTCGTGCGGGTGAGGCCCACCAGCAGGCGGTCGCACTCCGCGGCCCGGCGCACCGCCCGGCGCAGCACTGTCTCGTCGGCGGCCGGCTGGTCCAGGTCGACGACGACCAGCGGATCCTCCACGGTCCCGTCCGCACCGAGCAGCTCCGCCTGTGCCGCGCCCGCGGCCAGGTCCTCGACACGGATCATGGTTGGTGCAGCCACCTCCTCGTTCTACCATCCGGGCATGGTCACTGGGGCACCGCAGTCAGCCGCTGCCGCGGCAGACGCCTGGGCACGCAGTGGAGTGATGTGGCTGACCGGGCACGCCGGCGGGACTCCGCTGGTGCCCATGGGCGAGGCGGCCGCTCTCGCCGCGCGCCTGGCCGCGCACATCGGGCGGGCCGG
>NZ_JAPWHT010000266.1:0-13988 GCF_027270795.1 Streptomyces sp. ActVer | reverse complement strand
CGTCGAGGTGGTCGGCGGCGATCTGCGCAGCCGGGCCGACATCGCCGCCGCGGCCGCCGCCCGCTCCGGGCTCGGGCTGTACGCGATGAGCGCCGAGGACATCCCCACGGACCCCGCGGAGCGCGACCGGCTGGCCCGGCTGTGGCAGCGCGAGGCGATCCTGCTGCCCGCCGCCCTGCTGGTGGAGGCCGGTGAACTGGACCGTGACCAGCACGCCGCCACCGACGCGTTCCTCGCCGGAGCCGCCGTGCCCGTCGTCGTGTCGAGCACCGACCCGCGCCAGACGGACCGGCCGCACGGCGAACGGGTGGCCGTGCCGCGCCTGGACGACGAGGAGCAACTCGGCCTGTGGACAGGCGCGTTCGGAGGCGTCGCCGAGATCCCGGAAGGCGAACTGCGGTCGCTGATCGCACAGTTCCAGCTTCCGCCCCATGTCGTACGTGCCGCTGCAGCCGCCGTGCGCCGTGATCTGCCCGGCGAGGACGAGCTGGACGCCGGTCGACTCGCCTGGCGTGCCGGAATGAACGAGGCCCGTGTCGGCATGGACGACCAGGGCCGCCGTATCGAGCCCGAGGCGGGCTGGGACGACCTCGTGCTGCACGAGCGGCAGACGAGTGTGCTGCGCGAGATCGTCGCGCACGTGCGTCAGCGGGCAACCGTCCACCAGGAGTGGGGATTTGCGGCCACCCTGCGCCGAGGGCTGGGCGTGACGGCCCTGTTCGCCGGCGGTTCGGGAACGGGCAAGACGCTCGCCGCCGAGGTCATGGCCAAGGAACTCGGCCTCGACCTCTTCATAGTCGACCTCTCCCAGGTGGTCAGCAAGTACATCGGCGAGACCGAGAAGAACCTGCGGAAGGTGTTCGACGCCGCCGAAGCCGGTGGCGCGCTTCTCCTCTTCGACGAGGCCGACGCCCTCTTCGGCAAGCGCAGCGAGGTCAAGGACAGCCACGACCGGTACGCCAACCTCGAAGTCAGCTATCTGCTGATGCGGATGGAGGCCTACCGGGGGCTCGCGATCCTCACCACCAACATGAAGAAGGCCCTGGACACGGCGTTCATGCGCCGGATCCGATTCGTCGTCGACTTCCCGTTCCCGGCCGAGCACGAGCGTGCCGAGATCTGGCGCCGGGTCCTGCCGTCGCGGACCCCGACGAAGGGCATCGAGCCGGAACTGCTGGCCCAACTGACCGTCGCGGGCGGCTCGATCCGCAACATCGCCCTGTCCGGCGCGTTCCTCGCCGCCGAGGAGGGCGACCGGCTGCAGATGCGGCACATGCTCGCGGCCGCCCGCACCGAGTACCTCAAGCTGGAGCGCTCCCTGACGCCGGGGGAGGTCCGCGGATGGGTGTGAGCAGGGACGCGGGCAGAGGCGTGGGCGCGGACGCGGGCAGGGGCGTGGACAGGGAACCGGGCGCGATCCGGGTGAACATCGGAGAGCTCGTCCTGGACGGCTTCCGCGTGGACCCGGAGCGGGTGTCGGCCGCGTTCGAGCACGAACTCGCCCGGCTGGTACGCGAGCGTGGCGTACCCCTGGCGGCGGACGGCGCGGTGAGCGTGGACGCGCTGTCCGGGCTGCCTCCGCTGCCCGCCGGGCTGTCCGCGCGTCGGCTCGGCCAGGAGCTGGCACGCGCGGTGCACGCGGGGCTCTCCGGCCGTGGGGAGATGACGCCGTGAGCAGTGACTCCCAGACACAGGAAGGCCGTTCGGAGCAGGCCGCCGAAGAACGCCGCCGCAAGCGCAAGGAGCGTGCCGCCAAGGCCCGTACCCCCGAGCCCAAGGACATCGTCAGCGGCGCCGGACAGCCTCTCGACGTCGGCGTACGAAGGGAGTTGGAGGAGCAGCTCGGCCACGACCTCAGCCGCGTACGGCTGCACACCGGGCGGGACGCCGGGCAGCTGACCGAGTTGCTCGGTGCGGACGCGGTCGCGGTCGGCCAGGACATCTTCTTCCGCGAGGGCGCGTACCGACCCGGCACCGCCGACGGTCAACGCCTGCTCGCCCACGAGCTGTTGCACACCGTGCAGAACCCGGACGGCCTCGGCGCGCTGCGGGCCGGCCGCGACCCCGGCGCGGTGAGCCTGCCCCAGCAGGCCATCGAGCGCGAGGCGGAGTCGGCCGCCCAGGACCTGGCACATCCGGCCGCCGCCCAGGAGTCCGTGCCGGAGGTGCAGGAGGGCCAGGCCACGCCCGGCTGGCTGCGGTACGCCACCGTCGACGCCGACCGGAACCGGCTGGAGCAGATCGACCCCGCCACCCTCGTCGACCGGCTGACGAACTCGGTCGTGCGCTCGCTGCGCGGCGACCCGGAGGACCGCTCCAAGCGCACGCGCAGGCAACTCGCCCGGCTGCCCGAGGAGTTGCTGGACGGTGTCCTCGACCGCCTGGAGGACCGGCTGCTCGGCTCGGAGCACGACCGGGTGCTCGACCTGGTCGAGGAGATCGAGGCCGACGGGGATCTTCCGGAGGAGACGGACTCGTACGACGCCCCGGCCGTCGAGCCGGACGCGGCCGAGGAGCTGCGGGTCGAGCGGGAGAGCGAGCAGCGTGCGGTCGAGGAGGACCGGGAGGAGGAGCGGAAGCCCGGGGCGGGTCCGGGACCGGAGAAGGAACCGGCCGGTGAGGAAGGGGCCGCCGGTTCGACTCCGGAGAACTCGGCGCCGGGGAACGGGAGTACCGCGCCTGGTGGCGATCCGGAGCCGAGCCCGGGTGCCGGTACCGGCACCGGTATTGGGGCTGAGGTCGGCAAGGGGAGCGAGGTCGCGGGGCAGCCCTCGGGCGGCGGTACGGCCGAGAGTGCGCGGCAGAGCGGCGGGAAGGCGACCGCGGGCTCGGCGCAGGGCGAGGCGGCGAAGTCCCAGCAGGGCAAGGGCGAGAAGAAGGAAGCCGGAGAGGGCAAGGCGGGCAAGGCGGGCAAGGAGGACAAGGGGGCCAAGGGGGAGAAGAAGGGGGAGGAAGAGGCCTCGGACCGGCAGGAGGCTCCCGCGGCCGGCAAGGAGGAGTCCGCGGCCAAGAACCGGCCGGGCGCGGTCGACGCGCTCGTGGCGAGCCAGAAGGTGAAGCCGCAGGAAAAGGCCGGGCAGCCGAAGCCGACGGGTTCTCCCACGGCGACGGGCAAGGGCGGCCGGCAGTCCGGCCCGCTCAGCAGGCTCGACGGTGTGCGCAACCAGGACTTGGAAGGTCCCGAGGAGACTGTCGGTGAAGACCCGTTCGGCTCGGGCAGCGAGTCCGAGGTCGAGGTCGGCGGCAGGGAGAAGAGCGCCTGGGACATCAAGCTCCAGCCCGAGGACTTCATTCCGGAGCAGGATCCCGACGTATCCGGCGTACCGACCGCGGACGAGGCGGATCCGGCCTCCGCCGCCGGGGCGGTCGTGCCGTCGTCCGCCGCGCCTCCGGTGACAAAGGCCGACAGGGTGCAGGCGGAGCGGGACGCCGAGGACGCGGAGGATGCGGAGGCGGAATCCAAGTCCGAGTCCGAGGAGGGCGACGCTGCCGGGGCCGCCGACACGGAGGCCGTGCCCGAAGGCGAGGATGCCACCGTCGGAGACGGGCAGCTCGGCGGTCTCGCGCTGGAAGGGGCCGCTGCTCCGCCTCCCGTACCGGGCTCGGTGTCGAAGGACCCGAAGAGCGGCGCCGACCCCAAGGCCGGGCCCGTGGCCGCGCAGACGGCGGTGCAGGAGGCGCCGGGCAGGTCCGAGGACGGCGGCGAGGCGCAGGAGACGGCCGCCAAGGAGGAGAAGGGCACTCCCGCCGCGGGCGACAAGTCGGCCGGCGCCCAGGAGAAGGCGTCTCCGCAGGCGGGTGGCGCCCAGTCGGGCGGGTCCGAGGCCTCGGGCCGACAGGAGCAGAAGAGGTCGGAGTCCGGTCAGGCGGCTGCGGCTCCGGGTGGGCAGGCTCAGGGGGCCTCGGCGGCTTCGTCCTCGGCTTCGTCGACCTCGTCGGCTTCCGGGAGTGCGGCGGGCAGGAGTGAGCCGGCGTCGGACGCTTCGAGTGCTTCGTCCGCGCGGGACAGCCATGTCTCCGGCGGCTCGTCCGGAGGCGGCACCCAGAGCCAGTCGTCGGGCGGGGGGAGTGCGAGTAGTACGGCGACTCCGCAGGCCCCGGCGGTGCAGGAGCCCGCGCCCGCCGCTCAGGAACCGGTCCAGGCGCCCGAGCAGTCGGCGCAGGAAGAGGCCGCCCCGGCCGCCGCGCCCGCTACCAAGGCTGCCCCGGCACCGAAGTCCGCGACCAAGTCGGCGTCCGCCGCCAAGGGTTCGCGCGGTGGAGGTTCCGGTGGAGGCGGCGGTCGTGGTGGCGGCAGCGCGGCCGTGCCCGCCGCCAAGGGCAAGGGCAAGAAGGACTCGGGCCCGGCCCCGAACCTCTCCCAGGTGTCCCCTGAGGCGGGCCTGTCCACCGCCTCGAATCTCAAGCCCCACAAGGCACTTGAGGCCATGGCAGGCGTGGGCGGCTCGGTGGACCGTACCGTCGGCGACGAGCACAAGGCGCTCGCCGCGGCGCCGCCGTCGATGCAGCGCCCCGCCGGCGCGCCCCAGACGCTCCAGGGCAAGCCGAAGGCAGACGCGCCCGCCCAGTACTCCCAGGACCCGGCGCGGAAGTCCGAGGCGCCCGAGGAGGAGAAGGCCGAGGTCACCGGTGCCAAGGAGCCCGAGGGCCAGATCGAGGCCGAGAAGGCGGAGGAGCCGGGCGGCTGGGACACCTTCAAGATGGCCCTGGGCTTCGGCATCGGCTGGCTCGCGGACAAGCTCGGCTTCGAGGTGGACGCGCAGGAGCTGGCGGCCAAGTTCGCCGGGCTGCCGACGAAGGACGAGGCGCTCAAGCAGGCGCAGGCGGGCAATGCGCCGGGTGTCGAGCTGCAGGGCGAGGCGGACCGGACCGCGGGCGAACAGGGCGCCGCGGTCGACACCAAGGGCCAGGAGACCGTCACGACGGGCCGTGACGACGCGGCCCGCCCGATGGGGGAGAACCAGGTCTACCCCGACGTCCCCAAGGAGCAACTCAAGGCGAAGGTGCCCGGCCCCGAGGGCGGCAAGGGCGGTGTTCCGGAGGGCGGCGCGTCGACGGGGGCCGTACCTCCGGAGGCCGCGTCCGAGGTGGCGGAGCACGACCGGGGGCCGCAGTTCAAGGCCGCGTTCAGCGACGGCCAGAAGGGCATGTCCGAGGGGCGGCAGACCAAGGACCGGGACTTCCGCGACTCGCAGGCGAAGCACAAGCAGAAGGTCGACGCCGAGGTCGCGGCGAACACCGAGAGCCAGACGGGCGAGCGTGAGAAGGCCCTCGGCGATGTCACCGCGCAGCGTGCCGACTGGCGCAAGGAGCAGGACGAGGAGCTCAAGAAACTCGGTACGAAGAAGAGTGAGCGGCACGACAAGGTCCGTAAGGACGTCCAGGACAAGGAGAAGAAGACCGACGACGACGTCGACAAGGAGAAGAAGGACGGCGACAAGAAGATCCAGGACGAGAACACCAAGGCCGAGCAGGACGCCGAGAAGAAGCGCGACGACAGCGTCAACGATTCGGGCAACTGGATCAGCAAGGCCTTCGACTGGATCAAAGAGAAGGTCCTTGAGATCAAGAACGCGATCGTCCGCGTCATCAAGGCGGCGCGTGACGCGGTCGTCGGCTTCATCAAGAACTTCAAGGAGACGGTCGAGCGCTGGATCAACGAGGCGCGCAAGTTCATCGTCGACGCGATCAAGAACCTCATCGACGACCTGATCGAATTCGCCAGGGCGCTGGTCCGGGGGATCATCGAACTGGCCAACCGTATCCGGAAGTTCATCAGTGGGTTGATCTCGGCGGCGATCGCCATGGTGAACCGGCTGGCGAAAATACTGAAGCAGATCATCACGGATCTGCTGCACGCCATCGGGAAGCTGCTGGGCAGCATTCTGAGCATCCTGAAGAAGATGCTGCTGGACGTCATCAAGGCCGTGATCGCCGCGGTCAGGACCGTCCTGGAATACGCCTCCAAAATACTGGGCGCGCTCGGCGAGTTCATGATGATCGCCGTCGATTTCCTCTCCGACCCGGGCGGCTGGCTGAGCGGCGCCAAGAACTCCGCCGTGGACGGGGCGAAGAACCACCTTTTCCGCGAGGTCCAGGCCGCCGTCAAACAGTGGTTCCAGTCGAAGATCGAGGAGATCCTCGGCATCCCGAAGGCGATGATCGACAAGCTCATCAAGGGTGGCTTCACCCTGGAGCGGATCGTCAAGGAGACGTGGGACGCGATCGTCCCCCAACTCCCCTTCATCATCGGCGAGATCGTCATCACGAAGGTCATCGCCAAGCTGATCCCGGGTGCGGGCTGGGTGATGGCGGTCATCGACGCCATCCGCACGGCCATCGGGGCCCTCAGCGAGATCCTCCGGGCGATCGGCGCGGTCATCACCTGGCTGAAGGCGGTCCGCCAGGGCGGCGCCGGCATCCTCTTCGCCAAGGCGGTCGCGGCCGGCATCGTCGCCCTCCTCGAACTCGCCTACGAGTTCCTGCTGAACGGCATCGGCAAGTACGTCGCCAAGGTGGGCCGCCGTCTCAAGAGCGTTGCCCTGAACCTGGGCAAGGAGAAGCCGGGCGGGGGCCGCGGCCCGGCGGGCCAGGGCTCGGACGACCGGGGCGGCGACAAGAAGACGCGCCCGCAGCCGGAACCCGGGCCCGGCCCCACTTCCGGCGCCCCGACCACACGCCCGACGACGAGCGGCCCGACAACAAGCCGCCCAACGACGAGCCGTCCAACAACCGCAGGGCCGCGTCCCGGCGGAACGCCGACCGCGAAGAAGCCGGGGACCACCACCCCGGCGAAGCCCACGTCACCCACCACCGGCCCCGCCAAGGACGGCACCAAGCCCGGCCCCGGGACGCCCAAGACCCCGGCCGACACCAAGAGGCCCACGGGCAACGACAAGAACGGCAAGCCGAAGGACAAAGAAGACGACAGGCCGGACACCCGCCCGACCCCGTCCCCGAAGCCCAAGCCGACTCCCCGACCGAAGCCGAAGACCGAAACGGACACGCGCCCCCGCCCGAAGGACGACACCCCGGGCAAGCCCAAGGAGGACCAGGGCTTGACGCCGCCCAAGACGGACGACAAGACCCCGGACAAGCCCAAGGACCAGGACCCGAACCGCCCTGCGGGCAAGGACGGCAGGGGCGACAAGGACGACTCGGGGAAGCCCAAGCCGGACAAGAACGCCCCCGGCAAGCCGAAGTCCGACAAGGACGCCCCGGGCAAGCCCAAGCCCGACAAGGACGCCCCCGGGAGGCCGAAACACGAGAAAGACGGTGTCCCCAAGAGCAAGCCGGACAAGCGGGATAGGCAGGAGAAGCAAGAGAAGCGAGACGAGCGCAAGAAGGACGAGGAATCGACTGATTCCAAGGCTGAGCGCTTGGCCAAGATCGTGGCGAGGCTACGCCCGATCATTGAGGAACGGCTGGAACCCGGACTCCGGAAGAGTTCGCACAGGTCGTTGCTCTCCTCCCTGCAACGGTGGTTCCGGCTTACCAGCCTGGAAAAGGAGGGCAGCGAAGAGTTCACCATCCGCGCACGGCTGAACCCGAGCCTTCCCGTCACCGGTGGTTTCTCGCAGGGACTGCTCGACTACTTGAGGAAGCACCAACTGCCGCGTCCCGTCATCGAACCCTGGCCCCAGAACGGAGTCCCGCCGGCGGTAACAACCAACGCGAAGTACATCAACCCCGAGTACGCACAACGCGGACGCGAACCCGGCAATCAATACACCGAGGGCTGGTACTACCTGGCGCGGCACAAGATGACTCCGGGTACGCCCCAGTGGGACCGCATGCACCTCATACCCCGCGAGATCGGTGGAGCGGCAGCCACATCCAACTTCGTTCCCGCAAGGAACTCCGACAACGCCCCCTTCTATCACCAGATCGAGAAGTACGCCGCGCAGGCATTCGGGCAGACCGCCACGGCCACTCCTCCCATGCCCGGGTGGTACACGGCGGAACTGAAGCGCTACAAGGGTCCAAGCACCATCGCGTACCCGCACGGAAATACCTATCCCGAAGGATTCCCCGAGCAGTTGACGGTCGATTGGGGCATGTACAAGAGGAGAGGGAACGGTACCGGACAGAATAATTCGGACTGGATGAAGCTGCCTGCATCGATGCGAGCGGTCAAGAATTTCGCTCCACCGCCCGCACCGAGTTTCGTCGGACCGCTCACGGCCCCTGTCAACATCAACACAGCCACCAGGGCGGAGATCGGAAAGGCTCTCGACAGGGCGGGACGGATGTATGTGACGGCGGTCATGCACGAGCGAACATTCAAGGACTTCGCGGACATGAAGAGGAAACTGTCCGCATACAAGTCGAAGGCAGGAAAGCCGCTCATCAATTTTGACACGACGATGAGGAGGCTGAAGCTGCGCGCAACCCACGGCTACTTCAACTTCTGACGGAGCCAAAAATCTCTGATCGCCCGACGAAAGCTGACCGTCATGCACAATCTCACCCCCAACGAGCAGCGGCACGCGGACTCTCTGGAAGAGATCCGGTCGAGTCCGTTCCTCCAAGCTGACTGTGGGAGCGCCGATCACCTGGGGCCTGCCCTCGAAGAGCTACTCCCGCTGGGCCGGTACAACGATGGCTGGGCTGACGTCGAACTCGATCAGAACCTCGTGGACTGTGGTCTGCGTTTCACGGACCTCGGGGCGCAGTGGAGGACTTCCCGGAAAAAACTTCCCAGAATCCAGGGCGATTTCAATCTGCTCCACCTCCGTGACGTACTGAATCAGCCTGAGGGTCCAGCCGCCACGATTCCTGACGCCTCGGACTCCCAGCTCCGGTTCCTGTCGGAACTCCGCTTCTTCGATCACACGCCACGGTCCGGGTCCGGGAAACTGACATACATCCGCTTGCGGCCCGGCGGAACGCCCCTTGAGATCTGGTACAGCGCCGTGGCGGACATCGGTGGCGACCCGTATCCGCCCGGATTCATCAAGATGGACATCACCTACTGCCAGTATCTGGACGCTCTGCTCCTCACCAAAGGCACCTACGGCTGGCAATACCTCTACACAGACGTATCGCTGCGCCGTGGCGACTTCCGCGAAACGGTCGGATACCTGCAGGGCATGCTGGAGGTTTTTCCCGAGATCTTTCCGCAGCACGACTACACGGATTTGCGTGAACGCCTGGAGGCCCGCCAATGACCCGCTACGCCGACATCCCCAAGCCCATCCGCTCCGGAATAGTCGTGGTCGACCCCGACCGCGGGACACCCCAGCGGATCATCGTGCTTCAGTTCAACCCGGACACCCTCGAACGCAGTCTCAGTCCACAGTCGGCGGGAGGCAGTGGGGACTCCGGGGGAGGCGGCAGCGGGACCGGGGACCGGAACGAGGCCCTGCGGCTCAAGGGTCCCGCCCAGGAGACGTGGAAGTTCACCGCCGAGATCGACGCCACCGATCAGTTCGAGGTCGCCGCACCCGACGGCATTCACCCACAACTCGCCACCCTCGAAATGCTGGTGCAGCCCACGACGCAGCAGATACGGGACGCCTCGCGGCTCTCGCAGAAGGGGACCATCGAGATCAGCCCGATCGAGATGCCGTTGACGCTGTTCACGTGGGGGAGCAAGCGGGTGATGCCCGTGCGGCTCACCGAACTGTCCATCAACGAGTCCGCCTTCGACGTGAACCTCAACCCGATCCGGGCCTCGCTCGGCATCGGGCTGAAGGTGCTCACCGTCAGCGACCTCCCCGCCGGACACCGAGGCGCCGACCTCTACATGGCCCACCTCGCCCAGAAGGAACGCCTCGCGGCGGCCGCCCGCAGAGGCAGCCTCGGCGGACTCGGCCTCACCGGCGGGGACATCGGCGGCACGGCAACACTGAGCGGAAGGGGCTGAGGCGGAGGCCATGGCCGACATCGAGCCGTACGAGAACGCCCTGGACGCGATCCCGGGCGCCCACCCCTACCCCCGCACCAGCCGCTACCACGACGCCGAGATCGGGATCCACCGACAGGCGGACGGGACCGAAGTCCGGTACACCAAGCGCCGGTTGCTGCCACCGTTGGCCGAGACCGAGGGGGAGGGCCAGAGCCACACCGTCAGCAGCGGTGAACGACCCGACATCCTCGGCCGGCGCTACTTCGGCGACGCCGCCCAGTGGTGGCAGATCGCCGACGCCAACCCCGTACTCGATCCACGGGAGTTGACCGACGAGGCGGGCAACGTCATCGAGGTGCCCCTCGCCGGCGGGTTCCCGCGGGCGGACCGGGGAGACCGGCGTGTCTGACCTCCCCGTGGGCAGGGGCCCCGTACACATCACCCTCCAGATGGGACCGAAGCTCACCAGGCCCGTCCCCGCGGAGGTGACGGAAGCCCTGCTCTCCGCCCAGATCACCGCCACCGCGGGAGAACGCAGCGGCTTCCAGCTCGCCTTCGACCTCACCAAGAACGGGCTGATCAACCGCACCCTGCTCCCGGAGGGGTTCTTCGACCCGAAGACCCGCGTCATCGTCTCCGTGAGTGTGAAGGGCACGCCCGAGGTGCTCCTCGACGGTCTGATAGTGCGGCAGGAGGTCGGCGCCAGCAACCAGCCGGGCCACTCCACCCTCACCGTCACCGGCGAGGACCTGAGCCTCCTCATGGACCTGGAGGAGCGCACCGACCGCTACCCCAACCTCCCTCCCTCCCAGCGCGTCCTGGCCATCCTGCGCCGGTACTCCGACTACGGCATCCGGCCGGACGTCTACACGGAGAAGGTGTCCCAGCCACCGCACCAGGACCTCCGCGTCCACTACCAGACGGGCACCGACCTCCAGTACGTCAACGAGCTGGCCCGCGCCAACGGCTACACGTTCTATCTGGAGACGGGTCCCAACCCGGGTCAGTCGACGGCCCGTTGGGGGCCCGAGGTCAGGCTCGGCATCCGCCAGCACGCCCTCAACGTCAACATGGACAACAACTCAACCGTCGACCAGCTGACGTTCGCGTACGACGGCACGGCGCGGGAGGAACCGCAGGCCCGCTGGCAGGACCCCGGCACCCGGCAGTCCACGCTGCTCCCGCAGCCGCCGATCAGCCCGCTGCGCCCGCCTCTCGGAAAGCGGCCCACCCCGGCGCTCAAGCGCAGGACGCTGGCCGGCACCGCCAAGCAGCAGCGCGAGCAGGCCGAGGCCGAACTCCTCGCCAGGGCCGCCGTGTCCGCCGATGTCGTCTCGGGCTCCGGCTCGCTCGACGTCAACCGGCACGGATACCTCCTGCAGCCCCGCCAACTGGTCGGCGTGCGCGGCGCCGGACGCGCGTACGACGGCGACTACTACGTCAAGTCCGTCACGCACACCCTGCGCCCGGGCTCGTACCAGCAGAACTTCACCCTCTCCCGGGAGGGCCTCGAAGCCCGCAGCGCCTACGTCAGGCCCTGACCCGCAGCAAGCGACATCAGCAGAGCGACATCAGCAGAGCGACACCCAGCAACACCCCACAGAGCAGGAGCAGTTCAGCATGGCGGCAACCGGCAATCGCTACCCCGGCAAGTTCCGCGGCCGGGTGATCGACAACAACGACCCGCTGCACATCGGGCGGATCACCGTCGAGGTCCCGGACGTCCTCGGCGACGAGCCGTCGACGTGGGCGCTGCCCTGTCTGCCGTTCACCGGGCCGGAGGCGGGGCAGTTCGTGGTGCCGCCGCCGGGAGCGGGTGTGTGGGTCGAGTTCGAGCAGGGGGATCCCAGCTTCCCCGTGTGGACGGGGTGCTGGTACGGAGACCAGAGCGAACTGCCGCCGGACGCGCGCCGCCTGGTCCAGCCTGCCTCGCAGGCCAAACCGGTCGTGGTGCAGACACCCGGGGCGCACAAGATCGTGATGAGCGATCCGCCGGGCGCGGACCAGGGAATCCTGCTCCAGGCCAAGGGCGGCGCCTACATCCGCATCACCGACGAAGCCGTGGTCATCGCGACCGGCGCGGGCGCCGAGATCCTGCTGCGCGGAGACCAAGTGACGATCAACGAGGGCCAGTTGACCGTGCTCTCGAAGCGATAGGAAGACGGGGGACGAATCAAGTGTCCAGCGCAACAGGGGCATCCGGCGGTCTGCTCGGCACCGGTGCCGTGATCAGCTGCCCGCACGGCGGCCGCGTCACCACCGCCACCACATCCACCTCCGCCGTGCTCATGGACGGCATGCCCGTCGCCACGGCCGAGCACGGGTACGTCGTCACCGGCTGCCCGCACACCGTCGACGGCGTGCCCGTGCCGTGCGTCTCCGTCCGCTGGACGGCCGACGGCTCCGGCGTCACGGTCGGCGGCGCGTCCGTGCTGCTCGACACCTCGGCGGCCGAGTGCTTCACGGCGTCCTTCGTGCCGCAGGGACCGCCGGTCGTCCAGGCAGAGCGCCGAAAGGTGGCCGTCCGATGAGCCCACGCACCCGCCCCCGCAGCGACATAGCGTTCCCGTTCCGGGCCGACCGCCGGGGCCGCACCGCGCACGCCCGGCACGACGAGCACGTCCGCGACCTGATCGAGCAGGTGCTGTTCACCAGCCCCGGCGAGCGCGTGATGCGCCCCGACTTCGGCTGCGGACTGCTCGACCTGGTGTTCGCGCCCAACAGCCCCGAACTCACCAGCACCCTCGAACTCTCCGTGCAGGCCTCCCTGCATCGCTGGCTCGGCGACCTCATCGACGTGGAGGACCTCGACGTGGTCAGTGAGGACAACGCCATCCGCGTGCATCTCTCGTACGCCGTGCGCACCACCGGAACGCGCCGCGACGACGTCTTCGAAGGGAGGGCCGCGGCATGACGGGCACGACCACCACCACCCGGCGGGTGAAGGTAAGGGCCGCCCAGCTCAACGGAGTTGACGCCGTCGAGGTCGGCGACGACGGCCTCACGCTCACCGTCACCTTCCTCGGCAAGGCCCCGCACGGCCTGTGCGCCGAGAACGTACGCATCGACGGCGGCCGTCGCATCACCGGCATCGAGGCTGTCGACCTGAGTGTCGAGCGCGAGGACGACCCCGAACTCGACGACCGGCTGTACGTCACCCTCGACAGGGCCGGCGACACCTCGCGCTACCGGCTCTCCCTGGTGGAGACCGACCCGTACGGGCGTCCCGGGACCGAGCCGTACCGGGGCTTCGACCAGCGCTACCACAGCGCCGCCTTCGCCTTCCGGCCCGACTGCCCGACGCCCTTCGACTGCGCCGAAGAGACCCATGAGACACGGGAGTTCCCCGAGGCGCCCGTCGTCGACTACACCGCGCGCGACTACGAGACCATCCGCAAGCTGCTCCTCGACCGGCTCGCGCTCACCACGCCCGACTGGATCGAGCGCAACCCCGCCGACCTGGGCACGACGCTCGTCGAACTGCTCGCGTACACCGGCGACCAGATCGGCTACCAGCAGGACGCGGTCGCCACGGAGGCGTACCTCGACACCGCGCGCCGCCGGGTCTCCGTACGCCGTCATGTCCGGCTCATCGACTACGCGATGCACGACGGCGCCAACTCCCGTGCGTACGTGACCGTGCAGACCGCGGGCGAGCACACGCTGCTGCCGGGCACGTACCGCTTCGCATCCGTCGACGTACGCACCCTCGACCCGCACGACCGTCCGGAGCCCGGCACGGTCATCGACGACGGGGACCTCGCCGACCTCGACGAGCGCGGCTCGGTGGAGGTCTTCGAACCGGTCGTGTCCGCCGACCCGTTGGAGCTGCGGGCCGCACACAACGCGATCCGGCTGTGGACCTGGGGCGGCGAGGTGTCCTCCCTTCCGAAGGGCGCGACCGCCGCGACCCTGCGCGACGAGTGGCGTGACGCCGAGACGTGCGAGGAGCGCCAACTCGATCTGAAGCCCGGGGACTTGCTCGTACTGGAGGAGGTGAAGGGGCCGCGCACCGGCACCCCGGGCGACGCCGACCCCGCCCACCGGCAGGTCGTGCGCCTGACCTCCGTCACCCCGGGCGTCGACCGCATCGAGGACCAGCCGGTCCTGGAGGTCGCCTGGGCCGCCGGGGACGCGC
>NZ_JAPWHT010000265.1:0-14078 GCF_027270795.1 Streptomyces sp. ActVer | reverse complement strand
TGATGGCGTTGTCGGGGCAGACGCCGTAGCAGTTGTCGCACTCGAAGCAGTTCCCGCACGACACGCAACGCCGGGCCTCGAACAGGGCGGTGGACTCGTCCAGCCCCTGCACCACCTCGTCGAAGGTGGAGACGCGGCGAACCAGTGCGAGCCGGGGCCGCACCGACGCGGGGCGTCCGAGCGGTACCAGGTGTTGAGCCGGTCGAAGTCCGCCGGAGCGTGCCCCGGCCCGGGGCCGTACCCGGTGCCGCGCAGATGGGCGTCGATGTGCCGGGCGGCCTTCCTGCCGTGCCCGACGGCGATCGTCACAGTGCGCCAGGCGGGCACCATGTCATCCCCGGCGAAGATCCCCGGGTGCCCGGGCACGAGGCCTTCCGCGACCTGCCACCGTGGCGTGGTCCACGGTCGGTTCCGGCACACCACTCCGGATGAGCTCTGCGCGTCATGCCAGGTCACCGGGACGGCGACCCGCCCGCCGTCAGCCGCAGCCCAGCTCGGTGGCTATCTCGGCAGCCCAGGCGTCGATGGCCGCCCAGTCGCGGTAGTCCCCGAACCGGCCGCCCATCAGGTGGAACAGGAGCCGTCCCGTGCGCGGCAGCTGCTTTCGTGTGACGACACCCGAGAGCAGCCTGTGGCCCCGGAACGGCAGGTCGCCAGGCAGCCTCTCGATGATCGCGGGCGCCTCCTTGGGCGCCAGGCGCTTCCACGGTCCGCGCAGCGCTCCCGGCATGCCGACACTGAAGATCCACACGGGCCGGGGGCCGAGGACGTCGGCGTTGGCGCGCACGAAGTCCTCGGCCGGGACCAGCCAGGCCTGCCCGTGCACGGCACTGCCGAGGACGAACGCGCCGTACGCGTCGGCGTCGTCCACCGTCGACATGTCCCTCGCCTCGGCCTTGAGCCCTGCTTGGCTCAGCCTCGCGGCCAGCCGCTCGGCGATCCCGCGGGTCGAACCGTGTGCGGTCGCGTATCCCACCAGGACGTTCATGACATCACCTCGTTGGTGCGTTGTCGTCCGAAGGCCGTGCACATGTACGGTGAGTGATCACGGCATGGTCGAATCTCGGTGCGCAGCCGTGCGGGAGTCGCGCTCGGCGGACGCTTGCGTGAGCTGCCTCGGCCGCGGGCGGCCCCGTCCGGACGGACGGCACGAGCCACTCCCCGGACGGCGCGACTACGCGGCTCCGCGACGGGGGAGCGCGGCCGTCCCAACGGTCCCGAGCGGTGGCGAGGACGACGGGTCGACAGCGGGCACCGCGACCACGGGTATCGCCGCGTGACGCAGGCACTCGCGGCCCACGGCGCCCATCGGCGGCAACTCGAACTCTCCGCGGGCCTTGCGTCCCAGGGCGAGCAGGAGGGCTCCGCGCGCGTACCGCAGCAGGACCTGTGCCGGCGGTCCTTCGACCAGGACGGCACGCACGGAGCTGCCGATCCTCGGGCCGAAGGCCTCCCGCACGGTGGCGGCGAGCAGTTGGGCGGCCTGGAGGCGTTCCTCCTCGGCCGTCGGGTGCACCGATACGGGCGCGTAGGGAGCGAATCCGCGTGCGGACGGTTCCCAGGCGTGCACGGCGGTCACCTCGGCGCCCAGGGCCCGGGCCTGCCGAGCGGCCCAGCGCAGCGCGGCCATGGACGCGTCGGATCCGTCGATGCCCACCACGATGTCGTGTCCGGCGGCGAGTTCCGTCATGACTTCCTTCCTGGACGTCGCGTCCTTCCTGGACGTCCTCCTCTTCACGGTGGCGCGGCGAGGCGGGGCGCGGGAGGGGCCGAGAGGCTCCGGGGGCGTGCCGAACGGTCCCTCACAGTCGGACGGACGGGCCAGGAGGCCATGCCTCTCCCACCGGCTCCTCGTCGATCCGGTCCCCCGGCACGTTCGGCGACCAGCGTGCGACGGACCGGACGGTCCCGCCCGGTCACGAGGTCGGCGGCCGGCCTCGGCCGAGGCACTGCTGTTCGTGAAGAACCGCAGCCGCAGGCACCGGGGTGACATCGCCTCGTACAGGTGCAGGTGAATCTCCTCGTACAGCCGAAGAACCGCGTCGTGATCGTCGTGGCGCGCCCGCCGTTTCCGCACGGTGGTGCCGTCCGACAGCAACCTGTGCACCGGCGTTCCCGGAAGTCGGTCATCACGGCCCCTCCCTCCGGCCTTCGGGACGAGCGTCCGGCGAAGGGGACCTCGGCTCCCAGGGACCGGGTGAGCGGGCCGAGCGGCCTTCACCCCGCGTCCGTGCGACCCGGCAGGGGCTCTCCGAGCTCGCTCTCCACCGCGTCGGCCATCGCGCGCAGAACGTCGAGGGTGCGTTCGGCCTCCGCCTCGTCCACCTCGGTGATGGCGAAGCCGACATGCACGATGACGTACGTCCCGACGTCCGCCCGGGGCGTGTACGCGAGGCACACCTCGCGGCGTACACCGCCGAAGTCGACCGTGCCCATCCGTACGCCGGCGCTGTCGTGGACGTCGAGGATCCGGCCGGGGATGCCCAGGCACATCGCGGTCACCTTTCCCTTGTCTGTCGCGCGAGGAGGGCGGAGGCCACCGCCGCCTGTCCGTAGCTGATGCCACCGTCGTTGACCGGGACCGCCCGGCCGGTGAGGACCCGCAGCCCCTGGGCGCGGAGCAGGCGGCCCACGTCGGTCAGCAGCCGCAGGTTCTGGAAGCAGCCGCCGCCCAGGCACACGGTGTGCGGGGCGCCGGCGGCGACGGCACGCTCGACGAGCGCGGCGGTGGCCTCGGCCATCGTCGTGTGGAACGCGGCGGCGAGACGGGGCACCGCGACCCCGTCGGCGAGACCCTGGAGCAGGGCGGTGAGGGTCGGCGAGGGGTCGTACACCCAGAGTCCCTCCACCCGCGTCAGCCGCCAGGGGAGCGAGCTCGCCCGCCTGGTTCCGGCGGCGTTCTCCAGGGCGACCGCGGCCTGCCCCTCGTACGACACCGTGTCGCCCAGGCCGAGCAGACTCGCCGCCGCGTCGAAGAGGCGTCCCGCGCTGGAAGCCTGCGGACAGTTCACCCCGCGCTCCACCACGGCGCGGACGGTGCGAACCTCGCGCGCGTCGAGACGGTCCGTGAAGGGCTGTGTGAGCCACGGCGCGGGCCGGGGCACGCCCAGCGGCTCCGCCCCGTGGAGATAGCCGAGCGCCATCCGGGCCGGGTGTCGGACGGCGGCCTCGCCGCCGGGCAGCGGTGCCCGGCCGAAACGGCCCACACGGCGGTAGCCGGTCAGGTCGGCCACCAGAATCTCACCGCCCCAGAGGGTGCCGTCGGCACCGAGGCCGAGGCCGTCGTAGGCGACGCCGAGGAAGGGGCCGGTCAGCCCGTGCTCGGCGGCCACCGCGGCGACGTGCGCGTGATGGTGCTGTACGGGGATCCGGTACTCGACGGGCTGGGCCTGCGCCCATTGCGTGGACAGGTAGCCGGGGTGCAGATCGTGCGCGACGGCGCGCGGTTGTATCGCGGTGAGGCGGGTGAGGTCCGCGTACGCGCTCTGGAAGGCGTCGTACGTGGCGGCGTCCGCCAAGTCGCCGGTGTGCGGCCCGACATGGGCCCGGCCGTGCTCGGCCAGAGTGAAGGTGTGCTTGAGCTGGGCCCCGGCGCCCACCAGCGGGAGGTCGGCGGACACCGGAACCGGAAGGGGCGCGGGAGCGTATCCACGCGCTCGCCGGAGCATCAGCACGTTGCCTCGGGCGGTCTGGACGACGGAGTCGTCGTAACGGGCGCGGATCGGGCGGTCGTGGGTCAGGAAGCCGTCCGCGACCGTCCCGAGCGTCCGCTGTGCCTCGGCGTCGTCCGTGGCGATCGGCTCGTCGGCGAGGTTGCCGCTGGTGACGACGAGCGGGCGGTCCAGTTCACTCAGGAGCAGGTGGTGCAGGCCCGTGGTGGGAAGGAACAGCCCTGTGCGGCGGGTGCCGGGGTGCACGTCGGGGGCGAGGCGAGGGACGGCCCGGCCCTCTCCGTCGCGGCTCCGTTCTCCCTTCCGGGACGGAGGACGGGCCCCGGAGGGACATGGCTGTCGTGCGGTGAGCAGCACCACGGGCCGTTGTGGTGAGGTCAGCACGTCGTGCTCCGTGCGGTTGACGTGTGCCAGGCGGCGTGCGGACGCGAGGTCGGGAACCATCACGGCGAACGGCTTCGTGGGCCTGCGCTTGCGCCGCCGAAGCTCGGCCACCGCGGCGGGATCGGTCGCGTCGCACACCAACTGGTAGCCGCCGAGGCCTTTGACCGCGACGATGCCGCCGTCCGCGACCGTCTTCACCGCGGCCTGGAGAGCCTCTTCCCCGGTCATGTCGTCCCAGGCGAGGCCGGGGCCGCAGCCGGGGCACGCGAGGGGCTCGGCGTGGAAGCGCCGGTCGGCGGGATCCGTGTACTCGGCGGCGCACGGGGAGCACAGCGGGAAGTGCCGCATGGTGGTGCGCTCACGGTCGTACGGCAGGTCCTCGATCACCGTGGCTCGCGGACCGCAGTCGGTGCAGTTGATGAACGGGTACCTGTAGCGGCGGTCCGCGGGGTCGAACAGTTCCCGCAGACAGGCTTCGCACATGGCCGCGTCCGGCGGGATCTCGCGCTGCGCGACGGCCGAGTCCGCGTGGCTCGCCCGTACGGTGAACCCGCTGCCGACGGTCGTGGCTCCGGAGGGCGCGTCCGTCACGCGTATGTGGCGCACGGCAGCCAGGGGCGGTGCCTGTTCGCGGATCCTCGTGACCAGGTCGCGCAGGGCGGCGGGGCGACCGCGGGCGGTCAGTTCCACATGGCCGTCGACGTTGCACACCCACCCGTCGAGGCCGAGCGCGCTCGCCGTCCTGTGAACGTACGGCCGGAAGCCGACGCCCTGGACCCGGCCGAAGACCTCGATGTACTGAGTGATCCTTTCGTTCATGGCACGTCCTCGTGGGGGAGTGGCGCAGTGCCGGCGCTGTGTCGTTCGATCTCGTCCTCCACGTCGTGCACCAGGGCGTCCACCCGCGCCGCGACCGCCTCCGACAGGCCGGTGCCGAACGTCGTGTCGGCGCCCTCGACGGCGTACACCACGAGACGGCCCGGCAACCGGCCGAGGACCGAGGACAGCTCGATGGCTTCGCCCAGCCCCAGACCGTGCGAACTCGTCGTCCCCGTCCGCCCCGGCCGGGCGCCGTCCAGGACGAGCCGGTGGACGCGGCCGGGGCAGGGCGGCTCGGCGTGCGCGGCATCGACCACCACCGCGAGCGCGGCGTCCTCCCACAGGCCGAGGAGCCGGCCCGGGTCGCCGTCGCAGGTGTCCAGTACGGTTCCGGGCGGCAGGAGACGTTGGGCGTCGCGTTCCCTGAGCCGTGCGATCACGGCCCACCCCACTCCGTCGTCGTGGCGGAACTCGTTTCCGACGCCGATCACGACGATTCGGGTGACCACGGACATCTCCGCCCTTCCCTCCTTGAGAGACCTGCGGTCAGCCTCTGCCTCCCTGGCGGGGGACGGCATGGGCCGAACGTCCCCGGCAGGGGCCGAACCGCCCCTCCGGTGCAGTGTGTTGTGAACGGCGCAGCGCGGCGACGAGCAGGGCGGCGCGACGCTGCTGGATCAGCCCGGGCGGCGGAGCGAGTGTGATGCGGGACGGCCGGTAGGCGCCACCTTGAACCACGTACGGACCCCCGGCCCGGCGCGGTCAGACCGCGGTGGCGGACGAGGCAGCGGCCCGCGTGGACCCAAGGGATCCCTGGAAGGGGTCTACCCGGCTCTCATCATGGCCAACGGCACGCGTGCCGAAGGGATCGAGGCCGACCTGTTCTTCACCTTCTTCGGACTCGACGCGATCACGAAGAAGCGCTGGAACCACATCAAGCCGGCCACTGTCGGCAACCCCGGCCTCCACCTGCCCACTCTCCTGGACGGCCTACCGGGTGTACCGGACCTGATCACGCGATACATGGAACGCAGGATGCAGAAGCTGGACATCCCTCTCGTTCCCGAGTTCATCGAGATGATTGCCGGCATCGGAGCCGGCATCTACGCCTGCCAGGCATCGGTGGACCTGTTCGAACTCGGCAAGGACGACCTCGTCGAGCAGATACTGGGCATCATCACGGTCGGCGAGTTCTACGAGCACGCCGCCGGCTGCCGGATCGTCCACACGTGACCGGTCGGCATGCCGGGAGTGCCCTTTCGGCCGATCAGGACGGAGGGCCCCGTCGCCGGCGTCGGTCCCTTCCAGTGGGGTGCGCCGCTCCATAGGTACAGGGCCCGGCTCCGGGAGACAGTCGGTTCAGTGCGGCCCGCGCCGGGTGAACCGGCCGGTGAGCCAGGGTTCATGCCGGGTGAGAGCCATGCGATGCATCGCTCTCAGGGCCCGTCGCCCCGCCGCGCCACGGCGGGGCGACGGGCTTGCGACCGACGGCCCACGTGTGTGCCGCTTTGTCGGTCTGCCTGCGCAGCCGGCCCTGGAGCTGGTCGACGACCTCGTGGCCGGTGGCCTCCTCGGCGAGTACGACCACCTGTCGGCCGCCGACGCGCACGTCGGCCGCGGCCGACCAGGGGCGCTCGCCGTGGTGGGCGGTTGCCCTGGTGATCCGCACCTCGCCGGTGACCGCGGGCAGCCCTGGCCTGTTCAGGACGGCGTCGATCTTCTGCCGGGCGTACGCAAGGGTCTCCCTGTCCACGTCGCCGTCGGTGCGCAACTGGACCTGCGCGGATGTCGGGTTGTCGCTGGTCATCGGGTCTCCTCCTCGGAGGTGGGGTGCTCGGTCGGCACGCGGCGCCGGGCACCGCCGGCCTGGTCGCCGCCCTTGCCCGTCCCGTCGAGGGATCCGTCCATGAAGGGCAGTGTGGCCCGCACCCGCACGGCGGAATCCGCGGGCAGCATGGAGTCTCCCGGAAGGGAAAGAAGGGCCGGGACGAGTGCCGTGATGACGGCACCTGTCTCTGTCTACCAGTGGCGGGCCCGCGTTTCGGAGGCGTTTCGGCACAGGGGGCGAAGAGGGGCCGAACGGCCCCATCGGTCAGGGCACATCGGCTCCGTACGCCGGTCGGATCAGGGCCGGACGGCGCGTTGCGCGCCTCCCTACGGCCCTGTCCGTGCCGTCGCAGGACGAGCATCGTGAACGGAGACGTCCGCGTGATCTCGCGGACGGCATCACGAACGAACTCGGAGGCAGTGATGACGATGGTGGCCCCGATCGAGGCGGAAGTACCCCCGGCCGCGTGGCGCGGCTTCTCGGGCGGAGGCTGGCGCGATCAGATCGACGTGCGCGACTTCATCCAGGCCAACTACACGCCCTATACGGGTGACGCGGGTTTCCTGGTCGGCCCGACCGACCGCACCCGCGTGGTCTGGGGCAAGGTCAGCGCACTGTTCCCCGAGGAGCGCAGGCGCGGCGTCCTCGACGTGGACACGGCCACCCCGTCCACCATCACCTCGCACCGGACCGGCTTCATCGACCGGGACCGTGAGCTGATCGTCGGCCTTCAGACCGACGCCCCTCTGAAGCGGGCCATCATGCCGAACGGCGGCCTGCGGATGGTGGAGAACGGGCTGCAGGCGTACGGCTACACGCCGGACCCCTTCGTCACCCGTGTCTTCGGGACCTACCGCAAGACCCACAACGACGGAGTTTTCGACGCCTACACCCCCGAGATGCGGGCCGCCCGCAAGGCGGGAATCATCACCGGACTGCCCGACGCCTACGGCCGCGGGCGGATCATCGGCGACTACCGGCGGGTGGCGCTGTACGGCACCGCCCGCCTGATCGAGGCCAAGCGGGCCGAGCGAGCCCTGCTGGACGCGCGGCCCTCCAGCCCGGATGTGATCCGTGACCGCGAGGAGCTGGCCGAACAGATCCGTGCGCTCGGCGAACTTACCGAGATGGCCGGCTGGTACGACTGTGACGTCTCACGTCCGGCCGCCTCCGCCCGCGAAGCCGTGCAGTGGCTCTACCTCGGCTTTCTCGCCGCGGTCAAGGAACAGAACGGCGCCGCGATGTCGCTGGGCCGTACCTCCACGTTCCTGGACGTCTACCTCCAGCGGGACCTGGACGAGGGGAGCATCGACGAGTCCCGCGCCCAGGAGCTGATCGACGACTTCGTGATCAAGCTGCGGATCGTACGGTTCCTGCGCACCCCGGAGTACGACGCGCTGTTCTCCGGTGATCCGACCTGGGTGACCGAGTCCATCGGCGGTATCGGAGTGGACGGCCGCCCGCTTGTCACCCGTTCCTCCTTCCGCTTCCTCCAGACGCTCTACAACCTCGGCCCGGCCCCGGAGCCGAATCTCACCGTGCTGTGGTCGCCCCTTCTGCCGGACGGCTTCAAACGGTTCTGCGCCCAGGTCTCCATCGACACCAGCGCACTCCAGTACGAGTCCGACGAACTGCTGCGTCCGCACACCGGGGACGACACGGCGATAGCCTGCTGCGTCTCCGCGATGGCGGTCGGGAAGCAGATGCAGTTCTTCGGGGCACGGGTCAATCTCGCCAAGGCCCTGCTGTACGCGATCAACGGCGGCCGGGACGAGATGACCGGCGAGCAGATCGCCCTCGAGACGCCGTCGCTGAACGGGGAGTACCTGGACTACGAAGAACTGTCGGCGGCATACGACCGGATGCTGGAATGGCTGGCGGCCGCCTATGTGAACACGCTCAACGTCATCCACTTCATGCACGACAAGTACGCCTACGAGCGCATCGAGATGGCGCTTCACGACCACCCCGTGCACCGCTTCATGGCCTGCGGCATCGCCGGCCTCTCGGTGGCGGCCGACAGCCTGTCCGCCGTGAAGTACGCCCGGGTGAAGGTGATCCGGGACGACACCGGACTGGCCGTGGACTTCGAGACCGAGGGCGTCTTCCCGGCGTACGGCAACAACGACGACCGCGCAGACTCCCTCGCGGTCGGCCTGGTCAGGTCCTTCATGGCGAAGGTCCGCCGGCACCCCGCGTACCGGGACGCCGAGCACACCCAGTCGGTGCTGACCATCACGTCCAACGTCGTCTACGGCAAGCACACCGGGAACACACCCGACGGGCGCCGTGCCGGGCAGCCCTTCGCACCCGGCGCCAACCCGATGAACGGCCGGGACCGGCACGGGGTGGCCGCCTCCGCGCTCTCGGTCGCCAAGCTCCCCTACGAGCAGGCCCGCGACGGGATCTCACTGACCACGACGATCACCCCGGAGGGGCTGGGGCACGCGCCCGCCGAGCGCGCGGGCCACCTGGTGGGCATCCTCGACGCGTACACGGCCTCCGGCGGCTTCCACATGAACGTCAACGTCCTGGACCGGGCGACGCTGGAGGACGCCATGGAACACCCCGAGAAGTACCCGGAGTTGACCATCCGGGTCTCCGGGTACGCAGTCAACTTCGTCCGTCTGACCCGCGAGCAGCAGCTCGACGTGATCAGCCGCACCTTCCACGATGCCCGATGAACGCCACCGGCCGGATCCACTCCTGGGACCTGTCCACCGGCGTGGACGGCCCCGGGACCCGGTTCGTCCTCTTCGTCAATGGCTGTCCGCTGCGCTGCCTGTACTGCGCGAACCCCGACACCTGGCACATGAAGGACGGCCGGGAGGCCACCGTCGACGAAGTGATGGCCGAGATCGACAAGTACCGGGGATTCATCACGACGGCCGGGGGAGGAGTGACGATCACCGGCGGTGAGCCCCTGCTCCAGCCCGCCTTCACCGGCGCGATCCTGCGCCGTTGCAAGGAGGCGGGACTGCACACCGCCGTGGACACCTCCGGCTTCCTCGGCGCCCGGGCCACCGACGAACTCCTCGCCGACACCGACCTGGTGCTGCTTGACATCAAGGCCTTCGAGATCGCCACGTACCGGAAGCTGACCGGAGGCGAACTCGCCCCCACTCTCAGCTTCGCCACCCGCCTGGACCGCCTGGGCATCCCGGTGTGGATCCGTTACGTCCTGGTCCCCGGCTGGACCGACGACCGAGAAGCGGTCGGCGGACTGGCCGGCTTCGTCGCCGGTCTCGGCAACGTCGACCGCGTGGACGTCCTGCCGTTCCACAAGCTGGGCGCCTCGAAGTACGAAGCCCTGGACATCCCCTTCCGGCTGCGAGACAACCCCGTCCCCGAACCGGCACTGGCCGAACGGGTCCGTGAGCAGTTCAGGGAGCACGGACTCGTGACCTACTGAGCATGGTCCCGAGCACGGCACCAGGACCCGTACGCGGCCACGGCGGTCGGCAGCGGCGTCGGACTGCACCGTCCCGCGGCATGCCCGCCTGAGCGCAGGCCATGGATCTCCTCCGGTCATCCGCCTCAAGGAGCCACGAGCGACCGCACGGCCTCGACGGGCAGACCTGCCCGGACATGCCGCAACTTTGACTCGTGGTCTGCGGCACCGCTCCCAACCGGCCCTATGAGAGGGGCCGTTCAGCCCTGCAGCAGCGGACCTTTGGCATCCGGCGGCGCCCCTCCCGCGCCACAAGAGTGAGCGGTGTCAGGGCACAGGCCCGGCATCGTTGCTTCCCGAAGGGATCACCATCATGGCCGTGCACGAGCACTCTCACCGGCGCCCGGGGTTCCACCTGCCCACCTGGCGTGGGCACCGGACCGCGTCGACCCCTGAGTCCGCCGTGTCGGCAAGCACCGACACGTACTCCCTGCGGGCCCACGCCTTCGCGTCGCTGCGCCTGCTCACGGGGTTCGTGTTCCTGTGGGCGTTCCTCGACAAGACCTTCGGCTTCGGCTATGCGACCCCGTCCGGCAAGGGGTGGATCGACGGCGGCTCGCCGACCATGGGGTTCCTGAGCGGTGTCGCCGCCGGGCCGATGGAGTCCACCTTCCACTCCTGGGCCGGTGACACCTGGGCGAACTGGCTGTTCATGGCCGGCCTGCTCGGTGTCGGACTGGCCCTGATCGGCGGGTTCGCGCTGCGGCTCGCGGCCGTCGCGGGCACCGCGATGATGGCGCTGATGTGGATCGCCGAATGGCCGCCCGCCAAGCATCTCTCCGATGGCGCGCCCAGCATGTCCACGAACCCGTTCGTCGACTACCACCTCATCTACGCCGTCGTCCTGATCGCCCTGGCCGTTGCCTCGGCCGGCGACACCTGGGGTGCCGGGAAGCTCTGGGCCAGGCTGCCGTTCGTCCGCACCAACGGCTGGCTGCGCTGACCACGGGAGGGGTGCGGGGTCCTGATCGGGACCCCGCACCCACGCGTCGAGCCCGCCCGCGCATAGGGCCGGTCGGCCCCCTTCGGGGACCTGCGGCCCCTGCACCATGACCGCCCCGACCACGAGTCTGGAAGCAGATCCCCCTGTTCAGGAGGTACGTATCATGTCGCGCACCGTCACCGTAGGCCTCGACGGTTCCCCCGAGAGCCGGGCCGCCGCCGAATGGGCGGCCCGGGAGGCGAACCTCCGCGGCCTGCCGCTGAAGATCGTCAACGTCTGGGAGCCGGTACCGGAGCCCATGGCCCAGGCCCCGCTGCTGGGCGCGGAGACACAGCAGCACTGGACCGAGCGGATTCCCCGCGAGGCGGCCGACGGCATCCGGCTGCGCCACCCAGGCTTGGACGTCACCGTGGAGCAGCCTCCGGGCCGGCCCGGCGAGGTGCTGTCCGAGGCGGCGAAGGACACCGAGCTGCTGGTCCTCGGGTCTCGAGGCCTGAGCGGGCTCGGCGGCTTCATGGTCGGCTCCGTCGGCCTGGCCGTCGTCGCCCACGCCGAGCGTCCCGTCGTCCTCGTACGGGCCGGGGAACAGGCTGCCGACGAGCGCATGCAGGATCCGGCGGGGAAGCCCTCCTCCTCGGCCCCGTACCGGCCCGTCGTGCTGGGGCTCGACATCGAGAGCCCCGACGACTCGGTGATCGAGTTCGCCTTCGAGGCCGCAGTACTCCGTGCCACCTCCCTGCGCGTCGTCCACGGCTGGAATGTGCCGCCCTACTTCGCCTACGGGATGTCGGTGGACCCCGAGTTCGACGCCCACCTGGCCAAGCAGGACGCCGCCTCCCTGGCCGAGGTGCTGCGGCCCTGGCGGCAGAAGTTCCCCTCTGTCGAGGTCGTCGAGGTGTCCCGGTCCGGCAAGCCCGCCAGTCACCTGGTGGACGCCTCCCACGAGGCCTCCCTGGTCGTCGTCGGACGTCGGATCCGCCGTTCCCCGATCGGCGCCCGCATCGGGCCGATCGCCCATGCGGTGCTGCACCACGCCACCGCCCCCGTCGCCGTCGTTCCGCACGACTGACCGTCCCGAGGAGAGACAGACCATGAAGGCAGCAGTCGTACGAGCGTTCAGTCAGCCCCTCGTCATCGAGGAGCGCCCCGATCCCGAACCCGGTCCCGGGCAGGTCCGCATCCGGGTCGAGGCCTCCGGGCTGTGCCACACCGACATCCACGCGGCCCACGGCGACTGGCCGGTCAGGCCGAGTCCGCCGTTCGTCCCGGGCCACGAGGGCGTCGGTCTCGTCGAGGCCCTCGGTGACGGCGTCACCCACCTCTCCGTAGGGCAGCGGGTCGCCGTGCCCTGGCTGGGCAAGGCGTGCGGGCGGTGCGAACACTGCCTGTCCGGCTGGGAGACGCTGTGCGAGCAGCAGATCAACACCGGTTACGGATGTGACGGCGGCTACGCGGAGAAGATGCTGGCCTGGGCCGACTTCGCGCAGCCGGTGCCCGAGGGAATCTCCGCTCTCGACGCCGCCCCGCTGACCTGCGCGGGCGTCACCACGTACAAGGCACTGAAGGTTGCCCAGGTGCGTCCCACCCAGCTGGTGGCGATCTCCGGCGTCGGCGGCCTCGGACATCTCGCCGTGCAGTACGCCAAGATCGCCGGTGCGACGGTGGCGGCCATCGACGTCACGGACGCCAAGCTGGAGCTCGCCCGCGAACTCGGCGCGGACATCCTGATCGACGCCCGCAAGGAGGACCCGGCCGAGGTGCTCCAGCGGCACGGCGGCGCGCACACCGCGCTGGTCTGCGCCGTCAACGAGGCCGCGTTCGCCGCCGCCTACGGCGGGTTGCGGCGCGGCGGCAAGCTCGTCATGGTCGCGCTCCCCGCCGGCGGCACGATCCAGCTGCCGATCTTCGACACCGTCCTCAAGGGCGTCAGCGTCATCGGCTCCATCGTGGGCACCCGGCAGGACCTCGACGAGGTGTTCCGGCTGCACGCGGCCGGCCGCACCCGGGTGATCTCTGTTTCCCGCCCGCTGGCCTCGGTCAACGAGTCCTTCGAAGACGTCCTGCACGGCCAGGTCGACGCACGGATCGTCTTCGAGTTCCCCGAAGGAAGGTGACGGCGATGGAACTTCCCCTGGTCGTGGGCGTCGACGGCTCCGAGCCCAGTCTGCGCGCCGTGGACTGGGCGGCGGACGAGGCCGCCCTGCGCGGCGTACCGCTGCGGCTGGTGTACGCCTCGCTGTGGGAGCGCTACGAGGGGGCCGCGCTCGCCGAGGGCCTTGGCAGGACCTCGGAACAGGTGCTGGCCGACAACATCGTCGAGGCCGCCGCGAAGCGTGCGCACCGTCGCGAGGTGGACCTGAAGATCTCCACCGAGGTGCTGCCCGAGGAGCCGGTGCCCGCACTGTTGCGGGAGGGGCGAAACGCGTCCGCGCTGGTCCTGGGCGCCCGCGGCCGCAGCGGAATCGCCGAGCTCCTGCTCGGCAGCGTCAGCCTCGCCGTGGCCGCCCGCGCCCACTGCCCGGTGATCGTGCTGCGAGGCAGCCACGGCATTCAGGCTGACGCCGGGATGCGGCAGTCCGTCGTGCTGGGTGTCGGCGAGGAACCGCACACCACGGAGGCCGTGCGGTTCGCCTTCCAGGAGGCGGAGGAGCGGCGGGTCGCCCTGCAGGCTGTACGTGCCTGGCGCTGCCCGTCGCACGAGAGCGCCGACCATCCCCTGCTGGCCGGAGAGCCGGCCCACCACCACGAGCAGCGGGCCACCGAGACACTGGAGGCGGCGCTGCGCGACGCCGTGGCTGAACACCCCTCCGTCGAACTGCGACGGCGCGTCGTCGAAGGCACGGCGCGCGAGGCGCTCCTCGACGCGTCGGCCGACGCCGGGCTGCTCGTCGTCGGCGCCCGCAGGAGGCAGGGACACTTCGGCCTCCAACTCGGGCGGGTCGCCCACGCGGTCCTGCACCACTCCGCCTGCCCTGTCGCCGT
>NZ_JAPWHT010000264.1:0-14111 GCF_027270795.1 Streptomyces sp. ActVer | reverse complement strand
CCGGTCACCTTCGAGGCACCGGACCGCGGCAGATACGGCACGTCGTGCTCGGTGACGCGCCAGCCCGCGTCGGCGGCCCGCACGACCATCTCCAGCGGGTAGCCGCTGCGCCGGTCGGCCAGGTCCAGGGCGAGCAGTGCCTCGCGGCGAGCGGCGCGCAGCGGGCCGAGGTCGTGCAGGCGCAGACCCGTGCGGCGGCGCAGCATCAGCGAGAGTGCGAGATTGCCCGCCCGGGCGTGCACGGGCCAGGCGCCCCGGCCCTGCGGCCGGCGTCGTCCGAGCACCAGGTCTGCCTCGCCGCCTTGGAGTTCGGCCACGAACGGCACGAGCAGGGAGGGGTCCAGCGAGGCGTCGCAGTCGCAGAAGCACACGATGTCGGCCGTGGCAGCGGCCAGTCCGGCATGGCAGGCGGCGCCGAAGCCGCGGCGCGGTTCGTGGACGACGGTGGCGCCCAGTTCCCGGGCGATGTCCGCCGAGCCGTCGGTGGAGCCGTTGTCCACGACAAGGGCACGCCAGCCGGGCGGAATGCGGGCGAGTACCCAGGGCAGTGCCTCGGCTTCGTTCAGGCAGGGGAGGACGACATCGACGTCCTCGGGTGTGGAAGAGGTCATCACGGCTCTCACCCTACGAACGCGAACGGCGCATATCGGACTTCGGCTCCTTACGAAACACGGACGTCAGGGCCGGTGGACCACTCGAATAGCGACGGTCGAGGGCATGTGGTGCGAGGCTGGCGGTATGGAACAGCAACCGTACGAGCCGGTGGCGGACGCCTCCGCCGACAGGCGGACCGGGACGGCACGCGTCCTCGTCGTCGACGACGACCCCACGGTCGCCGAGGTCGTCTCGGGCTACCTGGATCGCGCCGGGTACCTGGTGGACCGTGCCGAGGACGGGCCGACCGCCCTCGCCGGCGCCGCCGCGCACTGGCCGGACCTGGTGGTACTCGATCTGATGCTGCCCGGCATGGACGGCCTGGAGGTGTGCCGCCGGCTGCGCGGCCGCGGCCCCGTGCCGGTCATCATGCTCACCGCCCGCGGCGACGAGGACGACCGCATCCTCGGTCTTGAGGTGGGGGCGGACGACTACGTGACCAAGCCGTTCAGCCCTCGGGAGCTGGTGCTGCGGGTGGAGTCGGTCCTGCGCCGCTCGCGGCCCCGCGCCGACACGAGTTCCCACAGTGCGGCCGGACTCACCGTCGACCCGGCCGCGCGCCGCGCCACCAAGCACGGCGGTGAACTCGCCCTGACCCTGCGCGAGTTCGACCTGCTCGCGTTCTTCCTGCGGCATCCGGGCCGGGCGTACAGCCGCGAGGACCTGATGCGGGAGGTGTGGGGCTGGGACTTCGGCGACCTCTCGACCGTCACGGTCCACGTCCGACGGCTGCGCAACAAGGTCGAGGACGATCCCGCCAGGCCCCGCCTGATCCAGACGGTGTGGGGCGTCGGCTACCGATTCGAGGCAGCAGGCCCTTCTGGTTCCTCCGGTTCCTCTGGTCCGTCCGATCCTCCCGGCCCTTCCGGCCAGGGTGAGGAGTGATCATGCGCGACACCCTCCTCATCGCTCTGTACGCGTTCCTCGGGGCCGGCGCGGCCGGGCTGCTCGGCGCGGGAACACTGTGGATGCTGCGCCGCCGCTCACTGACCACCTCCCTCACCGTGGTGGCCGCCGTCGCGGTGACCGCGATGCTCGCGGGCACCCTGGCCGTGGCGCAGGCGATGTTCCTGTCCGCGCACGACCTGTCCGTTGTGACGACGGTGGTCGCGATGGCGGCCGTCGTCTCGCTGGCCGCCGCCCTGCTGCTGGGCCGCTGGGTGGTCGCCCGCAGCCGCGAACTCGCCCTCGCCGCCCGCTCCTTCGGCGACGACGGCGACTTCACGGCACCCCACGGTGCGGCCACCGCCGAACTGGCCGCGCTCAGCCGCGAGTTGCAGGCCACCAGCGCGAAGCTCGCCGAATCCAGGCAGCGTGAGCGCGCGCTGGAGACCTCCCGCCGTGAACTCGTCGCCTGGATCTCGCACGACCTGCGCACCCCGCTGGCAGGTCTGCGCGCGATGGCCGAGGCGCTGGAGGACGGTGTCGCCGCCGACCCGGACCGCTATCTGAAGCAGATCCGCACCGAGGTCGAACGCCTCAACGACATGGTTGGCGACCTCTTCGAACTCTCCCGCATCCACGCCGGCAGCCTGGCTCTGTCGCCCTCCCGGATGTCCGTCTACGACCTGGTCGGCGATGCGCTCGCCGGGGTGTATCCGCTGGCCCGCGAACACGGGGTGCGACTTGTCGGGGACCGCGTCGAGCCCCTGCCGGTGGAGGTGGACGGCAAGGAGATGAGCCGTGTGCTCGGCAACCTCCTGGTCAACGCGATCCGGCGCACCCCCGCGGACGGCACCGTCATGGTGGCCGCCGAACGCCTGCCCGACGGCGTGGTGTTGTCCGTGACGGACGGCTGCGGCGGCATCCCCGAGGAGGACCTGCCCCGCGTCTTCGACACCGGCTGGCGCGGCACCCACGCCCGTACCCCACCTGCGGGCGCCGGGCTGGGCCTGGCCATCGTCCGCGGCATCGTGGAGGCCCACCAGGGCCGGGCCACCGTACGCAACATTCCCGGTGGCTGCCGCTTCGAGGTGGTGCTGCCCGCGGCCGCTTCCTGAAGCGGGCAGCACCACCGGTCCAAGGGGCGCTACGCGCCACGCATCCCGGCCCGCGCGAACTCCCGCATGCCGTCCGCGAAACCGACCTCCGGCTTCCATCCGAGCTCCGCCCGCAGCCGGGACGAGTCCGCCGTGATGTGCCGGACGTCGCCCAGCCGGTACTCGCCGGTCACGACCGGCTCGGGACCGCCGTCTGCCGCGGCCAGCGCCTCCGCCATCTCTCCGACGGTGTGCGGCTCACCGCTGCCGGTGTTGTACGCGGTGAGCGCTCCGGCGGCCGAATCCGCCTCCAGCGCCGTCGCGTTGGCCGTCGCCACGTCCCGTACGTGCACGAAGTCCCGCCGCTGCCGACCGTCCTCGTACACACGCGGGGCCTCACCCCGGGCGAGCGCCGAACGGAAGAAGGAGGCGACCCCGGCGTACGGCGTGTCCTGGGGCATCCGGGGCCCGTACACGTTGTGGTAGCGCAACGACACCGCCGACCCACCCGTCGATCGCGCCCACGCGGCGGCCAGATGCTCCTGGGCGGGCTTGGTCGTGGCGTACACGTTGCGCGGGTCCGCCGGCGCGTCCTCCCCGCCCAGCCCGGGCGACAACTCCTCCCGGCACACCGGGCACCGAGGCTCGAAACGCCCGGCCGTCAGGTCGGTGACGGCCCGGGGCCCAGGCCGTACGACCCCGTGCCGCGGGCACGTGTACCTGCCCTCCCCGTAGACCACCATCGAGCCGGCCAGCACCAGGCGCCGGACGCCCTCCTCGGCCATGGCCGTGAGCAGTACGGCGGTGCCGAGGTCGTTGCGGGAGACGTACTCCGCCGCGTCGGCGAACCCGTTGCCCAGCCCGACCATCGCCGCCTGATGACACACGGCGTCCACACCGGACAGCGCTCGGGCCACCGCCTCGTGGTCCCGCACGTCCGCATCCGGGTCGTCCCGAACGTCGAACACCACGGACTCGTGCCCGCGCGCCTCAAGCGCCTCGACTACATGGGACCCGATGAACCCGGCACCGCCGGTGACCAGTACTCGCATGCGCCCACGTTAGGGCGGCACACCCGCCGCGCCCCCGGGCCGCGCGCACCACGTCACGAGTCCGTAAGGTGCCGCACTGTCCGCGCGACCGGTGCCTCGCCGCGCTTGGCCTGGAGCAGTTGCCGGCGCTTGTCGTCCTTGAAGGGCCAGGTGTGCGAACCGGGCTTGCGTGCCTCGTCCGCCAGATGCTTGAGCAAACCCTTGTAACTGCTCTCCTTGATCTTCACGGCAAGGCGGCCACGGATGGAGAGCCTGTTCGCGGTGTCGTCCTTGGAGGCGAGCTGTACGGTGGCGGCACGACGGCCCAGGCTGACGCACAGGCCGAAGAACCCCACGTTGATATGCGCGGGTTGCTCACCGGCGATCCGGCTGAGCACCGTGTCGGCGGCGTGCGCGCCCAGCGGGCCCGCGGCCTGGCAGCTCATCCGCAGCGGCAGGTCCGACGGTGCCGCCGAGTCCCCGGCCGCGACGATCCGCGCGTCGTCCACACTCGTCAACGTCTCGTCCGTGGGCAGGCGGCCCAGTGCATCGGTGCTCAGGCCGCTGCGCACGGCCAGGTCCGGAACACCGAATCCGGCGGTCCAGACGGTCACCGTGCTCGGCAGCTCACGGCCGTCACCGAGCTGTACGGCATCGCGCGCCACAGCCGTCACCTTCGCGCCGGGGCCTTTGAGTACGGTCACACCGAGCCTGGCCAGTCGCTTGGCAATCGAGCGCCGAACGCGGGGATGCAGATACGGCCCGAGTACTTCGCCGCACACCAGGGTGACGGTGCGGCCCGCCTCCGCCAGCTCGGCGGCGGCCTCGATGCCGGGCGCCCCGGCTCCGACCACCGTCACCGTGGCGGTCGCGGGGGTGTCGTCGAGGACCGACCACAGCCGCTGTGCCTCCTCCAGGCCGGCGATCGGGTAGGCGAACTCGGCCGCTCCGGGCACGCCAAGGTCGGCGCTGCCACTGCCCACCGCGTAGATCAGGTAGTCGTAGCCAACGGTGCCGCCGGCCGCCAACTCCACTGAACGAAGACCGGGCGCGGGTTGATCAGAGTCACGGTCACGTCGTCGCGCTGCGTCAGGCGACTGGCCGCCATGACACCGGCGTATCCGCCGCCGATCACGACCACATCAGTGTTCTCAGCCATGGCGTCTCCCTCGTTCCCACTGGGTTCTGCCTCAAGACGCCGCCCGAACGGACCTTGTGACAGGTTGTGAGGCAGACCACTTCGCAGGCGTGGAGCGCGGCGCGTATGCGCCCGTCGCTTCAGCTGATCCGGGCCGCCGGGGCCGGTGCGGGCTCGGGGGGAGCCGGGGCGTCGTCGCTCTCCACGCTCTCCACGGCGATGCGAGGCAGTCGGCGGTCGAGTGGGCGGGGCAGCCACCATGCGGCGTGCCCCAGCAGTGCCATGGCCGCGGGCACCAGCACCATGCGGACGATCGTGGCGTCGAGCACGACGGCCGTGGCCAGCCCCAGGCCCATCATCTTGACGAGTGGTGAGGGGTTGGCGACGAAGCTGAGGAAGACCACCGTCATGATGAGCGCGGCGGAGGTGATCACGCGGCCCGTGACCGCCATACCGCGTGCCACCGACTCGGTGGGGTCACCCGTGGCGTCGTACTCCTCGCGCACACGCGAGAGCAGGAACACCTCGTAGTCCATGGACAGGCCGAAGAGCACTGCGAAGAAGATCGTCGGCAGGGGCGAGGCGATCAGCATGGTCTCGTGCAGGTTGAACAGCCCTCCCAGCCAGCCCCATTGGAAGACGGCCACCACGACGCCGTACGCGCCGCCGATGGACAGCAGGTTCATCACGGCGGCCTTGAGCGGTACCGCGACGGAGCGGAACACCAGCATCAGCAGCAGGAACGACACCACGAGGATCGCGGCGATGAACACCGGGAGGGTGTCGGTGAGTTGACGGGTGAGGTCGTCGGTCATGGCGGTCAGGCCCGACACGGCGACATTGTCGGGGACGATGCCGAGGATGCGTTCGAGGGTGTCGGAGGTCGCGGCGTCCGCGGGGGCGGTGGTGGGAAGCACGGGCAGTACGACCGTGTCACCCGCCGTGGAGAACCGGGGCTCGCCGACCGACGCGATGCCGGGGTCGTCGGCGACGCGCCGGGCCAACTCGGGGATGCCCGCGGCGTCCACACCGGGGCCGCGCAGATCGGCGACCATGAGCAGCGGAGCGTTGAAGCCGGGACCGAAGCCCTCCGCCAACAGGTCGTAGGCGCGGCGGTGGGTGGTGCTGGTCGCGTCGTTGCCCGCATCGGGGAAACCCGTCTCCATACGCAGCGCCGGTACAGCCAGGGCCAGCAGCACCGCGGACCCGGCCAGCAGGTACGGCCACGGCCGGCCCGAGACGCGGTGCGCGAACCGCCACCACGCCGTCTTCTCGGGGCTCTCGGGGTTCTCGGACTTCCTGGCACGGCGCGTACGCAGCCCCCGGTGTCGCCGCGTCTTGTGGATGCGGTCGCCCAGCAGGGACAGCAGGGCGGGCAGCAACGTCAGGGCGGTCGCCATGGCGAACAGCACGACCAGTGAGGTGCTCAGGCCGATCGAGGTCAGAAAGCCCAGGCCGGTCAGCGCGAGCGCGCTCATCGCCACGACCACGGTGCCGCCGGCGAAGAGCACCGCCGCGCCGGACGAACTCATGGCGTTCGACAGCGCGGTGGAGTTGTCCTGTCCGGCCGCGCGGTTCTCGCGGCAGCGCGCCATGATGAACAGGGCGTAGTCGATACCGACACCCAGGCCGATCATCGCGCCGATCGTGGGCGCGGCGGTGGACACGTCCGTCGCATGGGCCAGCAGCACGATGCTGCCCAGGCCGGCGGCCACGGCGACCAGGGCGAGCGCGATCGGGACCAGCGCGGCCACGATCGTGCCGAACGCCACCACCAGGATGACGAGGGCGGAGAGTAGGCCCGCCGCCTCCGCGCCCGACGTCGGCGTCTCGGCGTTGATGAACACGGCGTCGCCCCCGAGTTCGGCGACGACACCGTCGCCGCGTACGGGCTCGATCGCGTCGCTCAGGGCATCGATCTGCCTGGGATCCACTTTCATCGGCGGTACGTCGAAGGTGACTTGGACGTAGCCGATCCGTCCGTCGGGCGAGATCGTGCCCCCGGTGAAGGGATCGGTGACCGTGGCGACCTGTTTCACGTCGGCGATGCGGTCGACGGCCGCCTCGACGGCAGGCCGGTGGCGGTCGATCCGCTCCCCTTCCGGCACAGCGAAGACGGCGACGGCACTGCCGCCGGACGCCTCGGGGAAGCGGTCCTCAAGCAGTTCCATCGCCTTCTCGCTCTGGCTGCCCGGAGCAACGAGGTCGTCGACGAACGAGCCGCCGAACAGGCCGGCAAGGGGCAGTACGAGCGCCAGGGCGGCCACCCAGGCGGCGATGGTCACCCATGGTCGGCGGGCGCTCGCGTCGCCGATACGGCGCGTGAGTCGATTCATGGCTGCAACTCCTGGGAGACGGCCGCCGACCGGCGGCAGTTGTTGGATGGGCTCGTGCGGGAGCTGCCGACCGTTGGACTTTGTCGGCTGGGTTCGTACGGGACGGCTGCCGCCCGGCGGCACCGGTCGGTGCGCGGCGGCAGAGGTTCGGGCGGTTCCATCGTGGGCGTCGACGCCGGTGCCGTCTCCCGCCGTCAGAGGGGTCGGACGCCCCCACGCGCGACGGGGAGTACGGGCCCGCGTCTCCGTCCGGCGACGGAGGGCCGCATCCGCCCGCAGGCGGGTGACGGTGCCTCGGAGCTGGACTTACGATGGCTTGCCCGGCGCGTCGCGGTGCCTGCGCCAGGCCACGGGACGCTGCCCGGCCAAGGCACCGGCCGCCTCTCGATGGAGCGACGATGATCCGTACGGCTCCGCATGCCGAGACGCTGGGCCCCGGCCGCAGGGCGTCGGGCAGCTTCCGCGGCCCGTTCACGCGCTGGCCGCGGGGCGCGGACGCCGTACTCGCGACCGTCTTGTTCCTGCTGACCACGCTCCTGGAAGAGGGTCCGGGGGATTCCCTCGTCGTCCGCCCTGTCACCAGCGTCCTCCAGCCCGCCCTCCTGCTCTTCACCCTGGCCGGCGCCGCGCTCTACCTGCGTCGGCGCAGGCCGGTCGCGGTCCTGTGCGTGGCACTCGTCGCGTGGCTCCCGACGCTGGGAAGCAGCTACTCCGTGCTGGGCGGGATCGTGATCGTCGCGCTCTACAGCGTCGGGCGGCACGACGACGACAACCGGTGGGGCCCTCTCGGTGTCGGCGCGGCTGTCGTCGCGCTCACGATCGACGGCTTCCTTCTCTCCACGCCCTGGGAGGACATCGGCTTCGGCTACGTCTGCATGTTCGGGGCCTGGTATCTCGGCCGACGCCTCCGGCTCCGAGCGGGGCGTGCTGCCCGGCTCCGCCAGGAGCAGGCCGCCGAGGCACGGCGGATCGTGTCCGAGGAGCGCACCCACATAGCCCGTGAACTGCACGACGTGGTCGCCCACCGGGTGAGCATGATGACGGTGCAGGCCGGTGCGGCCCGGATGGTGGCCGCCGAGGATCCGCAGGGCGCCCTGGAGGCGATGGCGGCGGTGGAGGAAGCGGGTCGCCAGGCCCTGGACGAACTGCGGCACCTGCTGGGAGTGTTGCGGCCGAATGCCGAGCGCGACGGCCTTGGTCCTCAGCCGGGCCTGGCCGACCTGCCCCGCCTGGTGGCCGAGGTCCGGGAGGCGGGCCTGGACGTCTCGGTCACCGGCGGCATCCGGGATCCCCTCCCGGCCCGCGTGGATCTCTCGGCGTACCGCATCGTCCAGGAGGCACTGACCAACGTGCTCAAGCACAGCGGACCGCAGACCCGTACCGAGGTGCGCCTGCGCGTCGAAGGTGATGGCATCACCATCGAGGTCCTCGACGACGGCCGCGGTACCGCCGTCCGGTCGGTGTCGTCCGCGCACGAGGGCCTGCCCGGTCACGGCATCGTCGGCATGCGGGAACGAGCCCTGCTGCTCGGCGGAAGCCTCGACGCCCAGCAGCGTCCCGGCGGCGGATTCCGGCTCACCGCCCATCTGCCGACCAAGGGGGAGCCCACGTGAGCATCCGCGTCGTCGTCGCCGACGACCAGGCGCTGGTACGCCGCGGCTTCGCCATGATTCTCCGGGTCCACCACGACATCGAGGTCGTGGCCGAGGCGGGGACCGGTGTCGAGGCGATCGAGGCCGTACGCCGTCATCGCCCGGACGTGATCCTCATGGACATCCGCATGCCCGAGATGGACGGCCTGGAGGCCACCTCCCGGATCCTTCAGGAGGCCGACTGGGAAACCCGGGTGCTGATCCTGACCACCTTCGACCCGGACGAGTACGTCTACGAGGCGCTGCGCTCCGGCGCCAGTGCCTTCGTGCTCAAGGACATTCCCCCCGAACAACTCGCCACCGCCGTACGCACCGTGGCCGAGGGCGGGACACTGCTGGCCCCCTCGATCACCCGGCGTTTCATCGACCGGTTCACACAGCGCCGCGTCAACACCGTCGCCGCGGCCCGCCTGGAACGGCTCACCGGCCGCGAGGGCGAGATCATGACCGCCGTCGCCCGGGGTGCGAGCAACGCGGAGATCGCCGAGGAGCTGTCCATCGGCGGGGCCACCGTCAAATCACATGTGTCGAGCATCCTCACGAAACTCGGGCTGCGCGACCGGATCCAGATCGTGATCTTCGCCTACGAGAGCGGCCTCGTGGAAGCGGGCGACCACGACGTCGGCCACTGACGGCGTCAGGGAGTGAGCTGCTGGTGCCCTATGACGGAGAGCAGTTCGAGCCTGCTGTGGCTCTCCGTGCCGGGGCGTGTGGTCAGTACGACCAACGTCTGCGCGCGGTTCTCGGTGAAGAGAACCTGGCCGTCGACGTCGATGCGGCCGAGTTCGGGATGGACGATCGTCTTGCTCTCGTCTTAGCGCTGGGCGACCTCCTGCAACTCCCACAGTCGGACGAACTCGGGGCTGTGTTCCTGGAGTTCGGCGAGGATCCGGGCGGCTCTGGGGGTGTCGCCGCCCGCTGTCAGCGCGACCCGCAGACGGGCCGCCTGGGCGCGGCCGTGGTGTGGGTGGTCCTCCTCGGGTACACCAGGCGCTCGGCGGGGTCCATGAACCAGCGGTAGTAGGCGCCGCGGGCCAGTCCGGTGATGGGGGTCCCCCGCTCGAACGAAGTTGAGAGGGGAGGGTCTGGTCGCCGAGCAGCGCGATGGCCAGCGGGTTCATCGCGAGGGTGTCGGCCATGTCGGTCAGCACCAGGGCCGGGGAGTCGTGCAGGCGGTCCAGGACCCGCATCAGGGTCGGGCTGACATGCTCCGAGCGGTGGAAGCGGGCCGGGGCGTTGTGACCGATGAGGCCGAAGAGGTGGTCGCGCTCGTCCAGCGTTCCGTAGACGGCTGGCGCATCTCCAAGCGGGTCATACGCGCCGGTTGACCACAAGGGGCGTCCACCACCGCCCCGACGCCCGAACTCGTCAGGTCCGACCGGGTGTTGTGCCGACACCGTCCGGACGAGGCCTAGGCCCATCTGCCGAGGCCGACTCGGACCGGAGTCGGGTCCGGGTTCCGGTCCGCGTCGCTAACCTCGGTGACCAGACACGATCACACGTGCCGCTCCGGGCCGAGCGTCGCCGCACGCCCGATGCACCCCTGTGAACCGGATGACGTACCACCGGCGTCATGGATGCACCCGAGGAGAGCGATGCCCGGCAGCGGCTACACATACGTCTGCAAGCTCGACGTATTGAAGGAGGGCGTCCCGCGACGCTTCGAGGTGGAGAGCGTCCCCGTCGCCCTCGTCCTGACCGAACAGCAGGTCTTCGCGATCCATGACGTGTGTTCGCACAGTGCCGTCTCACTGTCGGAAGGGGAGGTGGACGGCTGCACGGTCGAGTGCTGGCTGCACGCCTCCCGCTTCGACCTGCGCACCGGCCACCCCCTCGACCCACCGGCGACCCGCCCCGTCCCGGTCTATCCGGTTCGGATCGACGACGGATCCGTGTACGTACGCGCCACACCGCGGACCGAACAGTGAAACGGGCACCCGACGGTACCGGTCCCAGCGGGGAGCGGGCCGACGCCGCCCGCAACCGTGCCCGGCTGCTGGAGGTGGCTGCCCGGCTGGTGGCCGAGCGGGGCGTCGAGCACGTGACGATGCACGAGGTCGCGGAGGCGGCCGGCGTCGGAAAGGGCACGCTCTTTCGCCGGTTCGGCGACCGTGACGGCCTCCTGCTCGCCCTCCTCGCCGAAGCGGAGGCCGAGTTCCAGGAGGCGTACACGTCAGGCCCCCCGCCGCTGGGGCCGGGAGCACCCGCGAGAGATCGCCTGTTGGCGTTCGGCTGCGCCCTCATCGAGCGGAACACCGCCGACGCGGACCCGGGCGCCGCCCTGGGACGCCGACTGCCGCACGCACGCCGACACGCGTCGGACACCGCCAGTGCTCTACACCGCCACGTATCAACGCTCCTTAGGGAAACGGGAGTTGACGGTGACCATGACATGCTCGCCCACGCCCTGCTCGCCTTTGTGAACTTCGAAACCGCCGACCACCTCCGCAACGAACACCAAGTCCCCGCCGCACGGCTCCAGTCCACCTGGGTCGACCTGGTACGACGGGTGTCCCGAGCCGACGCAGCCCACGGCATTTCCGAGCAGAGCTGATGTGCCTGCGCGAGTGTCCTGCGACGGCTCGGGCGCCATGCCGATCAGTCGACATCGTCTTGAGTCGATCCGCGGTCACCCGGTGGCCCGGGCCGAGGAAGTCCTCTCCCTCGGAGCGTGCCGATCGGCGGCGTGCTCGTCAGCCGGTGACCGTGACCAGCACTCGGCCGCGCCCGCTCGCGTCGACCCGGTCGTGGGCCTTGGCGATGTCCTCCAGGGGGAAGCGGTCGCCGATGTCGACGGTGAGGGCGCCGGTCGCGGCTGCCGCGGTGAGGTCGCGGGCTGCCTGTCGTCTGGCCGCGGCGGGGAAGTCGTCGCTGCCGACCAGGCGCAGGGTGACGTTGTTGAACAGCAGGGGCCAGAAGGGGAGTTCGGTGCGGTCGGCGTGGGTTCCGTAGGCGGCGATGACGGCGTCTAGTGCGGCGACCGCGTTGTCCAGGTCGGCGTTGGCCGACAGGGACACCTCGACGACGCGGTGCACGCCGGCGGGCGCGTACGCGCGGATCTCGGCTGCCGGGTCGTCGGTGTCCAGAGCGACGGTGTGGGGGATGACAGCGGGGTCGACGCGATCGAGGTCGCCGCTGCGGCGGACGGTGCCGATGACGGTGGCGCCGCCCCAGCGGGCGAGCTGGGCGGCCAGGGAGCCGACGCCGCCGAGCACTCCGTGCACGAGAACGATCCGGCCGTCGACCGGGCCGTCCGCGAACACCGCGCGGTGGGCGGTGATCCCGGGGATGCCCAAACTCGCGCCGAGTTCGTCGCCGAGGTGGTCGGGGAGCGGGACGGCCTGCGGGTCGGGTACGACGGTGTGCTGGGCTGCGGTGCCGAAGGCCCGGTAGGACTGGGCGCCGTACACCCAGACCCGCTCTCCCACGCGGCGGGCGTCGACCCCGTCACCCACCTTGTCGATGACACCGGCGGCGTCGCTGTGCGGGATCACCCTCGGGTAGGGCATCGAGGAGCCGAGCCAGCCGCGGCGCGTCTTGGTGTCGCCGGGGTTGACGCCCGACACGCTCACACGGACCCGTACCTCGCCGGGGCCGGGGTGGGGGTCGGGCAGTTCACCGACGCGCAACACGTCGGCGGCGGGGCCTTGTTGGTCGTACCAGGACGCGAGCATGGACGTACCTCCGGTGTGGTTCAGGAGTTCTTCTCGAGGGGTTCCTCGCCCAGCGCCTCGCGGAGCCAGGCGCGTTCGGCGCGGCTGGTGGCGCGGGCGGTCAGGAGCAGGCCGCGCCGGTAGGGGTCGGTGACCTCCTCGGCGCGTATCGGCCGGTCACCGTCGTAGAAGAAGCTCGCGGGCTCTTCCAGGAACGCCAGGCGTCGGCGCAGCACGGTGTGCTGTTCGGCCACGTCGGGGAGCAGCGAGAGGAAGGACAGCACCGTGTAGAAGCGGGTGTGGTCGGTGATCTCGTGGTCGGCGGGCTTGCGCAGGCGCTTGAGCGTGTCGGCGTGGCCGGCCTCGGTGAGTCTCAGTACATAGCGGGCGGCACCCGCGCGCGGGTCGGGTTGCCGTTCCAGCAGGCCGGCCTTGGCGAGGCGGTTGATGGCCGGGTAGAGGCTGCCGTCACTGACCGGGCGGGTGTAGCCGGTCAGATGGGAGACACGACTACGCAGTTCATGACCCGGCAAGGGGCCTTCGGCCAGGAAGCCCAGGATGGCGAGTTCCAGCATGGGGCAATGGTCTCACAGCTGCATCGATTCGATATTGACATCGAATCGATGTTACCGCTTCTTTCCAGAGCAAGGAAACGATCAACGTGTAGGTGCTTCGACAAGAAGGCGGCCTCGTCGGTGACGGGGCGGCTCTCGCTCGTGACTTCTTGCGGCTGGTCCTCGGCGCTGGAGAATCTCAGCGGTCTCCCGCCGATCGTCCGCCGGAATGTGGTCCGCGAGCTGCCGTACCTGCTCTTCCGTGGACTGGTCGCGGGTGACGAACAACTCGAATCCGTAATGATTCGCGGGCTCGTTCGGCCCCCGGGCCTGACGGAACGCGACATCAACACCCTCGGGGCTGGTGAACGCCTCGGGGAGGTCGGCGGGTTCCTCGCGGCGTGGCGAGACACTCGTGAGAACGCGGCCTGGGCGTTCGAACCAGCCGTTGTCCACAAGGGTTTGTTCAAGGGCCGGGCAACGGTGTCCACCGGCTCTCCCCAACTACGGTCCGCCGCGGCTCGCGCGAGTTCGGCCTCGTACTGGGCGGCATCGAGGCGGAAGGGCCCTGCTCCACCGGATGGGCATGACCGGCGAGCCCATGGTCGATGCCGACGTCGACGCACTGGTCGAGATGGTCCTGTCGCACTTCGCCGACGGTCCCGGCCCGACTCGGGCCTCCTGACAGAGTGCTGGGCTCGACCCGGTCGGCGGGAGGCGGGAGGCGGTCGGTGTCGTGCCGGAGGCCACCGGGTGGCAGGACGCGGTCAGCCGCGCGGTCACACGCGATAAATCCGGCGACGCAGACGATCATCCCCGGGATACTGGTCGCCCATGGATGAGGTGAAAGTCGTCGTCGCCCACTCCGAGCGCGCGACCCTGCGCGTCGGCGATGTGTTCCTGAAGGTGGACGCCGATCAGGCGCGCATCGACGCCGAGGTCGAGGCGATGGCCCTGGCGCCGGTCCCGACCCCGGAGGTCCTGTGGCGCAGGCCGCCCGTGCTCGCGATCGCCGCGGTCCGGGGGACGGCCCTCGGCCGCCTCGGCGAGCCGTCGACCGCGTCCCCGGCGGCATGGGCCGCGGCTGGCGCCGCCGTCCGGAAGCTGCACGACG
>NZ_JAPWHT010000263.1:0-14150 GCF_027270795.1 Streptomyces sp. ActVer | reverse complement strand
CTTCTGACACCTGAAGATCTCCGGCTGAGGGGGACGGCCCTCTGCCGGTGGCCGTGGACCCGAGCGGGGCCCACGGCCACCGCCGCCGGGTCCGCCCCTGCCGCCCGAGACCGCCGGACCGGCCGTCACGATCGAACCGGTGTGGCCCTCGTTCAGCGTGGTGAGGGTGTACGCCGTCGGACCCGCGAGGGCCGCGACGAAGCTCAGCCCGACGACCCCGAGGGCCAGTCGGCGCCCGAGCCGCGAGACGAAGACCAGGCCGAGCGCGGCGACCAGGCCGCCCACCAGGACCAGCCACTTCAGCCAGGGCAGGTAGTCGGAGGAACGGTTCAGGAGGACGTACCCCCAGACCGCGGTGGCCGTCACCCCGGCCGCCATGGTGAGCGAGACCCACATTTTGCCGCGCTCTTCCCACAGCACGCTCGCGCCCATGCCGATCACGGCGGCGACGTACGGGGCGAGGGCCACGGTGTAGTACTCGTGGAAGATGCCCTGCATGAAGCTGAAGATCACCATGGTGATCAGCAGCGAGCCGCCCCAGGCGAGGAACGCGGCGCGGGCCGTGTCGGTCCGCCTGGCCTTCCAGGTGAGGGCGATGCCCGCGGCGAGCACGATCAGCGCGGCCGGGATCAGCCAGGAGATCTGGCCGCCGATGGAGGAGCTGAACATCCGGTCCCAGCCGGTCTCGCCCCAGGAGCCGCCGCCACCGCCACCGCCGCCTCCGACACTGCCGGTCTCCTCGCCGTTGATACGGCCGAGTCCGTTGTAGCCGAAGGTCAGTTCAAGGAAGGAGTTGTTCTGCGAGCCGCCGATGTACGGGCGGGAGGACGCGGGCCACAGCTCGACGATCGCCACCCACCAGCCGCCCGCGACGATCATCGACAGCCCGGCGAGGAGGACCTGGCCGATGCGCTTGCGCAGGGTCGTCGGCGCGAAGACCACGTAGATCAGGGCCAGCGGAGGCAGGATCAGGAAGGCCTGGAGGGTCTTCACCAGGAAGGCGAGACCGACCGCGGCACCCGCCCACACCAGCCACTTCGTCTGGGCCTTCTCCATGGCGCGCAGCACGCAGTAGACCGTGACGGCCATCAGGAGCGCGAGGGCCGCGTCCGGGTTGTTGAAGCGGAACATCAGCGCGGCGACGGGCGTGAGCACGAAGACCGCCATCGCGATGAAGCCGGCCGCGGCGCTGAACCGGCGGCGCAGGGCCCCGTACAGCACTCCGGCCGTGGCGACGGCCATGAGGACCTGCGGGAACAGGATCGCGAAGGAGTTCAGGCCGAACAGCCGCACCGACAGGGCCATCGGCCACAGGGAGGCCGGGGGCTTGTCGACGGTGATGGCGTTGGCCGAGTCGAGCGAGCCGAAGAAGAAGGCCTTCCAGGACTGGCTGCCGGCCTGGACGGCCGCGGAGTAGAAGGAGTTGGCGTACCCGGAGGCCGTGAGGTTCCAGGTGTAGAGCGCGCCGATCAGCAGCAGCGTGCCGAGGAACGCGGGACGCGTCCAGCGGTGGTCCTCGGGCCGCCCGCGCCACAGGCGGCGTACGAAGGGCTGCTTGGGGCTGCCGTCCTCGGGGGCGGCCGGCGGAGCAACCACGGGCTCCTGCGCGGCGGTCGACCCGGTCGGTCCTGGCGGTCCCCAGTCGGGGCTCGCGCCCCCGGAGGGGCCGACGCCCCCCTGATAGGTCGTATCGGGCTGAGTCGTCGTCATCGTGCGTCCCTCGGATCGTGATCGTTCGGACGCACCGGCTGGAGCTGCATGGTCGCGTCCCCCCAAGTCTGGTGGTCGTGCGGAGAGTGGGTCGTGCCGTAGGGAGCGGACGTCGGGCCGTACGGCTCCGGCGTCGTGCTGTACGGGGACTGCGGCGCCGTCGCGAAGACGGGCGACGCCGGTCCGACCGGCACGGCGGGTGTGTGCGAGGCGACGACGGTCGACGGTGACTCGTCGCGCCGGTCCGGGAACACCCAGGCCCGGAAGAGCAGGAACCGCAGCACGGTGGCCGCGAGGTTGGCGGCGATGAGCACCGCCAGTTCGGTGGAGTGCGCGGGGTCGTTCGTCGCCGCGTTCAGGGCGGCGAGCGAACCACTGGTCAGGGCGAGCCCGATGCCGAAGACGACCAGACCCTGCGCCTGGTGCTTCACCGCGCCGCCCCGGCCCCGCACACCGAAGGTGAGACGCCGGTTGGCCGCCGTGTTGGCGACCGCCGAGACGAGCAGGGCGAGCGCGTTGGCGACCTGCGACCCCGAGAACGTACGGAAGCCGCTGTAGAGCAGCAGATAGAACAGCGTGGACAGACCGCCCACGACACAGAACCCGACGAGCTGGCGGGCGAGGCCCTTCGGTACGCCGCTGATCTCGCGGTCGCGCGGATCGTCACCGAAGGGACGGGCGAGCCGGTCGAGCGCCAGCGAACCGGTGGCCAGGGCGCGCCCCACCCGCCAGACACCCTTCAGGTCGTCGGTCGCGGTCTTCACGATGTGCACGGTCGAGTCCGGGTCGTCGACCCAGTCGACCGGCACCTCGTGGATCCGCAGCCCGGCCCGCTCGGCGAGGACCAGCATCTCGGTGTCGAAGAACCATCCGGTGTCCTCGACGAGCGGCAGCAGCACCTGCGCGACATCGCGCCGGATCGCCTTGAAACCGCACTGGGCGTCGGAGAAACGGGCCTGCAACGAGCCCCGCAGGATCAGGTTGTACGTGCGGGAGATGAACTCCCGCTTGGCGCCCCGCACCACCCGCGAGCTGCGGGCGAGCCGCGAGCCGATCGCCAGGTCCGAGTGACCTGAGATCAGCGGGGCGACCAGCGGGAGGAGCGCGTTGAGGTCGGTGGAGAGGTCGACGTCCATATAGGCGAGGACCGGGGCGTCCGAGGCGGACCAGACGGTGCGCAGTGCTCGCCCGCGCCCCTTCTGCTCCAGCCGGAACGCCCTGACCTCGGCTATCTCCGCCTCCAGCCGCGCCGCCACCAGGGGAGTGGTGTCCGTGGACGCGTTGTCCGCGATGGTGATGCGGAACGCGTACGGGAAGGTGCGGGCAAGGTGCTCATGCAGTCTGAGCACACACGGCTGGAGGTCCTTCTCCTCGTTGTAGACGGGGATCACTACGTCCAGGACAGGCGTACCGGCATTTCCGGCCGGGAGGTGCTCCCGCGCCGGCAGGTTGCCGGGAGAAGGTTCGGTTCGCATGACGAAGACTCTCGTCAGGCGCCCTGTTGCACCCATGTGGTCGTGCTGTGCTGTGCCTGTGAGTACGATTGCGAATTCGATGAGGAAATGAAGGCCTCATGAGAATGCGCGGCTTCGGGCGCCAGCGCGGGCAGGTGCACGGTAAAGACGGTGCGTCCGGGCACGCTGTCCACGGTCACCGCGCCGCCGTGCGCGGCCGCTACGGCCTGCACGATGGCGAGCCCGAGTCCGGTGGACCCGGAGGCACGTGACCGGGACGAGTCGCCCCGCGCGAACCGCTCGAAGACATGCGGGAGCAGGTCCGGCGGAATGCCCTGACCGTCGTCCTGGACATCCACGCACACCCAGGCTCCCTGACGGCGCACGCGCGCGGTCACGGTCGTACCCGGCGGCGTGTGCGTTCGCGCATTCGCAAACAGATTCACCATGACCTGCTGGACGCGGGCGGCGTCCGCCAGCACGAGCGCGGGTTCGTCGGGCAGCTCCAGCCGCCAGTTGTGTTCGCGACCGGCCGCGCGGGCGTCGCTCACGGCGTCCACGACCAGCGGTGAGAGGTCGGTGTGCTCGTAGCTCAGGGGCCGTCCGGCGTCGAGGCGCGCGAGCAGCAGCAGGTCCTCGACGAGCCCGGTCATCCGCCCCGCCTCGGACTCGATCCGGCCGAGCGCGTGTCTCGTGTCGGGCCCGGTCTCCTCCCGTCCGCGTCTGGTCAGCTCGGCGTATCCGCGGATGGACGCCAGCGGTGTACGCAGCTCATGGCTCGCGTCCGCGACGAACTGTCGTACACGCGTCTCGCTCTCCTGGCGCGCGTGCAGGGCTCCGTGGACGTGGTCCAGCATGCGGTTGAGCGCGGCGCCGACCTGTCCGACCTCCGTGTGGGGGTCGGTCTCGGACTCGGGCACCCGCTCGTTGAGCGTCACCTCGCCGCTGTGGAGCGGCAGTTCGGAGACGCGGGTGGCGGTGGAGGCGACCTTGCGGAGGGGGCGGAGGGCGACCGTGACGAGGACGGAGCCGGCGATTCCGGCGGCGATCAGGCCGGCCACCGTGACGCTCACCTCGACGATGACGAGGGTGTTGATGGTGCTGGTGACGGACTCGGTGGGGAGGGCGACGTAGAAGTCGCCCTTGACTCCGGTCACGTACGTGACGCGGTACTCGCCCATGCCCGGGATGTCGATGGTGTGCATGCCGGTCTTGGACACGGAACCGAGCGCGGCCTTCGCCGCCTCGCTGAGTTCGTCGGCGTCCATGCCGTCGAAGGCACCGCCGGTGGACTTCTCCACGGCGACGACCGCCTTGGTGATCCCGCCGTCGGCGTCGACCTGCGCGGCGATGGTGTCTTTCTGCGTCCCGCCCTTGGTGACGAACTCCGTGAGCGGGTCATCCTTCGAGGAGGCCCCGGCGGGCCGCGACAACGCGCCGTCGTTCGGGTTCCCGGGCAACTGGTCCGCCGGCGGACCACCGACTCGCTTGGCGGCCTCGGTCACCTTGTCGCCCAGCTGCTGGTAGAGGTGCTCGCTCAAGGCGATGGTCGTCACCGTACCGATCACCGCACACACCACCGCGATGAGCGCGACCGCCGAGACGACGAGCCGCGTCCGCAGCGTCCGAGGCTGTCGGCGCCGCTGCTTCCGCAGCTGTCGTCGACCGCTCATGACACCGCGGGCTTGATCAGATACCCCGCACCGCGCCGGGTGTGGATCATCGGCTCACGACCGGCGTCTATCTTGCGGCGCAGATAGGAGATGTAGAGCTCGACGACGTTGGCCTGACCGCCGAAGTCGTACGACCACACGCGGTCGAGGATCTGCGCCTTGCTGAGCACCCGGCGCGGGTTGCGCATCAGGAAGCGCAGCAGCTCGAACTCGGTCGCGGTGAGGTGGATGCCCTCGCCGGCCCGCGACACCTCGTGGCTGTCCTCGTCCAGGGTGAGGTCACCGACGACGAGCACCGAGTCGGAGCGGCGGTCGGCGGCACCGGAGCGGCGGATGAGCCCGCGCAGGCGTGCCACGACCTCTTCGAGGCTGAAGGGCTTGGTGACGTAGTCGTCGCCGCCGGCCGTCAGGCCCGCGATCCGGTCCTCGACCGCGTCCTTGGCGGTCAGGAAGAGAACGGGCACGTCGGGCAGCTCGCGGCGCAGCCGGCCGAGGACGGCGAGACCGTCCATGTCGGGCAGCATCATGTCGAGCACCACGGCGTCGGGCCGGAACTCGCGCGCGGTCTGCACCGCACCGGTCCCGTCACCCGCGCTGCGGATCTGCCAGCCTTCATAGCGAAGGGCCATGGACAACAGCTCGGTGATCGACAGCTCGTCGTCCACCACAAGCACTCGGACGGGGCTCCCGTCCGGCCTCAGCAGTTCGGTGCGCCCCTGGGGCGAGGTCGTGGTCATAGCGAACACATTGCTGGGCTCCTCTGAGAACACGCTTTCTGGAACCTGTGAATTCCCTGAGAAACACACAGGCACCTCTCAGGCAACGCTCCGGGAACTCCTTGCCTCCGCGGACTGCGACGGGGGAGGATCCGTCAGCCGCCGGTATGGTGATCAGGGGGTGGCCTGTGGGGGGGGCTGTTATGGCTGGTGGGGACAGACCTGTGCATCTGCTGGGACAGCCGGGACCTGTGCGCATGCGCGACAACCCGATGTACTTGGCGTTCGCGATCGTGTTGCTCATGCTCCCTGTGCTCCTCTTCCTGGGGTGGTACGAGAACCGTGACGTCGTCACGGGTGCGCAGGGGCCCTTTCCCGCCGCGTTCGGCACCGAAGCACCCGTCGCGCCCGAGCACGTCATGCGCCGTGGGACGGGGGAGAGAGCCCTGGTGCACGGCCTGTCCGTGGAGTCGACGGCCGACGGCGCACGGGCGGTGAACCTGCGGACCGGCAAGGAGTACTGGCGCTACGAGCGACAGGACGAGGGCTCCGTCGTGATGTCGTTCGACGTGTCGGGACGCACCGTGGTGATCGCCTACTCGGACAGCACCCTGGTCGGTGTCGATCTGCGCACCGGCAAGCGGCTGTGGCGCGAGGACCTCGGTCACGGCGAGGGCTTCCGCAACGTGAGCCTCGGCGCGGGTCAGGCCCTGACCGCGGCACCCGGCGCCGTGCGCGCCTTCGACGAGCGCGACGGCCGGAGCCTGTGGACGGCGAAGACGCCCAAGTCCTGCTCCGAAGTGGGCGTCTATGCCGTGTACTCCCTGCCGGACCATGTGAGCGCGGTCCCGGTGCTGTGCAACGTGGCGAGTCCCGACACGGACAAGGAGCAGTACTACCTCCTGCTCGGCGTCGACAACCGGACGGGGAAGGCCCTCTGGCAGCGGCGCATCAGCGACCCCAAGTGGGCGGTCAGGGGCGACGCACACACGCTGGCCGCCCCGAAACCGGACACGGACGACTCACCACCGGCCGTCCAACTGCTCGACATGAGCCGGGAAGGAGCCATTCCGCGAGCCGACCTGGACACCACCGCGTGGAATCCGGTCGGCGCGGGCAGCGGCACCGTGCTGCTGGCCACCGACGCCGAGGGCAACGGCGACGGCGACCATGACACCGTCCTGCACGCCTACGACACCGAGGACGGCCGCCTCGCCTGGCGGCTGAAGGCGCCGGCCGGCCAGGAGTACGGCTCAGGCGTGATCGCCGACGGCCGGGTGTACCTCGTGCGCCAGCCCCTCCTCACCGAGGCGGACGCCAAGCGCCGTGTCCGGGACGCCGAGTTGCTCGTCCTCGACGCGGACACCGGGCGCGCGCTCCGCACGCTGCGCCTGCCTGCCATGACCGCGCCCAACGACGACGTCTACTTCATGAAGCTCGACGTCCACCAGGTCACCGACGGAGCACTCAGCCTCTCCTGGCGAGAACTGTCGACGGACGAGCAACTCATCATCACCGACTGACCCCCGCCGCCTGTTCCCTTCCTCCGCCCACGCCTCTCCTCCCAACTCCTCACAGCCCGAACAGCCGCGCCCCGTTGTCATGACAGACCGCCCGGAGCCACTCGTCCCCGAGACCCAGCCCCTCCAGCACACGCAGCTGATGGACGTACGGATAGGGGATGTTGGGAAAGTCGGTCCCGAGCAGGATCCGGTCACCGAGGCCGGCGAGTCGGAGGAGCGCCCGCCGGGGGAACGGGGCGAACTGCTCGCTGAAGTCCGTGAACGCCATCGTCGTGTCGAGCCGCACCTCGCCGAACCGCTCGGCGAGGCCGAGAAAGTCCTCGTACTCCGGCATCCCCATGTGCGCGAACACCAGCCGCAGCCGCGGATGCCGAGCGAGCACCCGCCCGATCGGATCGGGCCCGGTGTGCTTGCCGGGCGACGGCCCCGAACCGCAGTGGATCACGACAGGCATCCCGGCCTCGGCGAGCAACCCCCAGGCCGGATCGAGGAGTTCGTCGGCCGGGTCGTACGCCCCCACCTGGACGTGCGCCTTGAAGACCCGCGCGCCCTCGTCCACCGCCTTGTGGACGTACGCCGCCACGCCCGGCTCCGGGAAGAGGGTCGCCGTATGGAGACAGTCGGGGGTCCGGCCGGCGAACTCGACAGCCCACTGGTTCAGCCACTCGGCCATGCCCGGCTTGTGCGGGTAGAGCATGGCGGTGAACGCCCGCACCCCGAACTCCCGGAGCAGCCCGACCCGTTCGCGCTCCTCGGCCCGGTAGGTGATGGGCCACTCGACGCCACCGGTCAGCGGCCCGAGCGCGTCGAAGTACTCCCAGACCTTCTTCAGGACCCGCTCGGGCATGAAGTGGGTATGGACGTCGACGAGCCCGGGAAGCCCGAGCCCTTCCCAGAACAGCCGCACTTCAGCGGTCTCGTCCGACGTGCCTTCCGTGTCTGTCCTTTCGCCCCCGTCCGGCCCGTCGTACACGTCCGGCCTGTCCTCACCGTCCGGCCGGTCTGCCCCGCTCGCCGCACCCACCCCGTCAGCCGTGCTCACGCTCGAACCCATGGCTTCGCTCGACCTTGGCGACGTGCAGGGTGTAGCGCTCGTACCACTCGGCACGCCCGCGCCTCTGTGCCGCCCGGTGCTCGGCATTGGTCCGCCACTCCTCGACGGCGTCCGCGTCTCGGAAGTACCCGACGGTGATGGACAGCCCGCCGGGGGAACCCGCGTAGTCCATCCCGAGGTATCCCGGGATCTTCTCCACCAGCTCCTCCATCCGCTCGTTGGTCTCGGCGTACCCTCCGGCCGCCCCCTCCCGTCCGCCCTCCTCCGTCTTCACCGAGGTGAACACGACGGCGTAGTAAGGCGGTTCGTATGCGGCGACGGGCACGACGGGGGCGGAGCCTGGAGCGGAGGCAAAGCCAGTGGTGGCGGGAGAAGGGGTGGCGGGGGCATCGGCGACAGGCGCTATGAAGTGATCGCTCATGTCGCCCACTCTCGGCCCCGCCGTCGCACCACGTCCAGGGCCTTTGCCGAAGGGGATCCACGAGGGATCGATCTCTTGACCATTCCGCCCGCCTCCACCTGTCCCTCAGAAGAGTCCACCCTGAACCCCACCGAACTCCCGTACAGGCACGGTGACTTCACGTCGTTCACCCCGCTCGCCCCCGCCGGTCCCGGTCAGTTCCCAGCCGGTCATGAGCCGCGTGTCGAGCACGACCACCCCGCGACCGGTCCGCAGATGCAGGTCGGGCCCGGCGGCGGCGACGTGCTCCCCGCTCACGACACCCCCCGCCACGGGCTCACCGACGACACCGGCGGCGGGCGGCAACCCGTCCAGCCCGAAGACCGCCGCATGATCGACGGCCGCGAACGGCATCCGCTCCAACGCCTCGGGCCACCCGCCCAGCCCCACGGCCCGGGCATGCAGCTCCCGGACCTCCGCCACCCGCACCCCCGCGTCCGGCAACTCGCTCCGCACGGCCCGCTTGGCGTCGTACGGAATCCGGTCCGGCACCCCCAGCGCCGTACGCAGCAACTCCTCACTCCGCCGGGCGGCCATCAGCGGTCCCCGCCCCAGCCAGGTGAAGACGACGGCGCCCTGCTCCAGCAGCCGGGCGGAACCGCGCTCGACGGCGGTGATGCCGACCTTGACCAACCCGGGTCCGAACCACGCCAGATAGACGGAGTAGGGCCGTGGATCGTCGGCGATGGTGTCCGCGGCGACGGAGTGGGCCCGGTCCAGCCGCCCGCACTCCTCACACCGGGCCCCGACGCTCCGCCCGGACACCGCGGCCCCGGAAGGACAGCTGTTCCCCCGCGCCCCCACACATGTCCGCCCGCCCTCACCGGCAACGGCGAACGCAACCCGCTTCCCCCACGGCAACGCACTTCGACGCCCCCCGTCCCACGTCAGCACGGGCCCTTCTCCGCCCCACCGAAGCCCCGTGCATTTCCACAGCTGTGCCATCACTCACGAGCGTAGAGGGCACCACTGACAACGCGACGTCCCTCGGCAACTCGACGCCCCTCGGGCAACACGACGACCGTCAGACCACGGACTCGGAGGAAGCAGACTCGGAGGGGCCGGATCCCGAGGCGGCATCCGACCGCAGCACGCCCTGGGCCCCATGCACCCCATGCACCCCCTGCATCCCCTGGGCGGAGACAGCCACGCCGGTGGTGGTCACCGAACGCCCCCGCCCGGCCAGACGGCACCCGACACACGCGGGATGCCCGGCCCGCGCGGCACGGTCCCGCACCCACATGCCCCGCTCCGCCACCGGCCGGATCCCGGGAGGTTTGCCCCACCCGGCCAGATGCAGCGCCCAGGTCACCAGCACACCGAGCCCCACGACGCCGAGACCCAGCCAGATCCCGGCCACCGAAGTGCCCACAACGGCCACGGCGCAACCGGTCCACCCGGCGACGGTGTGCCCTTCGTCATGCTGATGCCCGCTCATGTACGTACCTCCTGACTGCGCGAAACCGCCAGACCGACGGGCTGACGGGCCGCCGGGGCGACGCACGCCCAGAATCCGCCCGATCCCGATCCTCTTAGCAAGTAAGAAATTTACCTTACGAACTAAGGGATCTTCCAGGGGGCGGACAGGGTGAGAATGAGGAGCGAGAGAAGAAGAAGGAGCAGCGGGTGAGTGAGAAGAGGGCGAGCGAGAGTGGCTCGGGCCCGCGCCGGCGCCCGCCGGCCACCCCGGCGGAGACCCTCTCGGCGATGGACCACGTCATCGCCACGAGCATGGTCGCCCAGCACGAGATGGCCCAGCGCCTGGGCCTGAACGCCTCGGACCTGACCTGCTTCGGCTACGTCCTGGAGGCGGGCGAGGACCTGCTCACGGCAGGCGACCTGGCCGCCCGCGCCCACGTCACCACCGGCGCGGTCACCGGCATCGTCAACCGCCTGGAACGCGCGGGCTACGTGACCCGCCAACCCGACCCGTCCGACCGCCGCCGCGTACGCATCGCCGCGGTCCCGTCCGCGGTCGACCGCGTCACCGCCCTCTACGGCCCGTACTACGCCCGCCTGACGGAACAGTTCAACGACTACTCCCCCGCCGAAATCGCGGTCCTGAACGACTGGTTCACCCGAACCGGCAAGTTGATGAGGGACTATCTCGAAGAGGTCCGCGGAACCTGACCGCCACGCTTCTCCGCCACACACCCCAACACCCGCCCACCCCAACGCAAGAGGCCCCGGACTCACCGTCCGGGGCCTCTTACCTGTGTGCACTCGGCAGGATTCGAACCTGCAACCTTCTGATCCGTAGTCAGATGCTCTATCCGTTAAGCTACGAGTGCTTGTGTGTTCTGTTGTCTTCGCTCTTCCTTCCGGGCTTTTCTTCCCGGTCGGCGTTGCGGGAACAACATTACATGACTGGCGGCGTGAGGCGAAATCCGTTTGTCGGACCTGGCCTGACCTGCGCAAACGACCCCGAAGCGGCCCCCGGCGAGGCTCGCCGGACGCACCGGAACGATCAAGGAACGACCGAAGCCCCGGTCAGTGATGACCGGGGCTTTCGGGATCTTCGGCGGAGGCGGAGGGATTTGAACCCTCGATGGGATTTAAGTCCCAAACCGCATTAGCAGTGCGGCGCCATAGACCGGACTAGGCGACGCCTCCAGCACAACCGTCCGCGCGAGCGCGAATGGTGCGTGCAGATGATGACACAGCCGAGCGGGCTGTCACCAATCGCCCCCCACGGTACTAGGCGGAAAGGTCAGAGGGCAAAGCCCATCCCGCGGCGCAACGTCACGGCACGGAGGGCGTTAGAGGAGTGGGCGCACGCCCCCGGCGACGCCGACCGACGCCGGACGACGAGACCGCCGGACGACGAGACCCACGAGACACCGGAGCCGACGCGGAGGTCGTCCCTCGGGTCCCCGCCGATCCGGTCCCCGCCGATCCGGTCCCCGCTGATCCGTCTCACCCACTGGAGCCCTCATGCTGCGCCGTCTCGCCCTCACCGTCGCCACCTCCGCCGCCGCGTCGCTCGCCGCGCTGTCCGCGGCGCCGCCGGCCGCGTACGCCGCGTCGCTTCCCGTCATGCCGCCACCGGTGAACGGCGCGGACGACGGCGACCGGCTCACCGTGACCGTGAGCAAGGCGGGCGGCGGCAAGGACGGGACGTTCGAACTGGACTGTCACCCGGTGGGCGGCAGCCACCCCGACGCCCGGGCCGCCTGCGATCAGTTGGACCGGAGGACCACCTGGGGCAAGGACCCGTTCGCGCCGGCCGCGCCGGGCGGGATGTGCACGATGCAGTACGGCGGTCCGGCCACCGCGCACGTCACGGGGACCTGGGCCGGACGGCCCGTCGACGCTACGTACGCGCGTGCCGACGGGTGCGAGATCGCCCGCTGGGACGCCCTCGTGCCGGTCCTTCCGGGGTTCGGATCGTAGAAATCCGCCCCGCAGGAATCTTCGGGCGTCCTCGGGAGTCTTCAGGAGCTCGGTTCGTGAGCTCGGTTCGTGAGCTCGGTTCGTGAGCTCGGTTCGTGGAGCATGAAGGGCGGAGCGGAGGAGCGGCGTGGACAGGAATCACACAGCGGGCTCATGGGCCCAGGGCGCGAAACGCACGGTCACAGGTTCTCCGTGTCTTCTGCGTCCGTTCTGCGTCCCCTCTACGTGCGACCTCCCTCTCATCCGGCGTCGCGAGCGCAACCACTGCCCGTAGACTCCCTCGCGTGACACGTCGCGGACCGGTTGGCAAGATGGCACCCGCGGTCGGCAAGGTGCGGTAACAGGGAGGAAGCGTCTCGTGAGCAGCAGGCCATCCCGAGGCGCTGCTCGCCTCGCAGCCATACTCGACGCGCTTCCCGATGCGTTGGTGCTGGTCAACGCCAATGGGACGGTCGTCAACGCCAACACCATCGCCCTGGAGGCCTTCGAGGCCCCGGGCACGGCTCTCGTCGGTCGCGGACTGCTCGATCTGCTGCCGCAGTTCGACTCCCGGCTCATCCCCGGCACGATGCGGCGGCCCGACACCGTCGACGAGAGCGGCCGCACCAGGCCCACCCGGATGATCGCCCGCCGCACCGACGGCAGCGAGTTCCCGGTCGAGGTCACGAGCGCGAACCTGGAGAACGGCCAGCAGGCCTACGACGGTTACGGCTACACCAGCGATGAGCTGCTGATGCTCGTCGTACGCGATCTCTCCGGCACCGTCGACACCGAGGCGGAGCTCGCACGTTCGCAGCGGCAGACGGAGATGATCCTGCGGGCCGCCGCCGAGGGTGTCGTGGGAACGGACACCGAGGGACGGGTCGTTCTCGTCAATCCGGCCGCCGCTCAGATACTGGGTTTCCGGGCCAGCGACCTGGGCGGGCAGGAACTGCACCCGCTGATGCTGCACTCGCGCGCCGACGGCGAGCCCTTCCCGTACGAGGAGTCGCCGCTCGCCGACACCCTGCGCTCCGGGCGCAAGCACCGGGTGCGCGGGCAGGTCCTGTGGTCCAAGAGCGGTGACAAGGTGCCGGTCGACCTGACCACCGCGCCCGTACGGGACGGCGACCAGCTCGTCGGAGCCGTGATGACCTTCACGGACCGCCGGCCGTACGACTCGCTCGCCGAGGAGAAGGACGCCGAGGCCCAGCGGCACCAGGAAGAGCTCGAACGGGCCGCCGAGGAGCACGCGAAGGAGCTGGCGGCGCTCCGGGAGGAGCACGGCACGCAGCTCGCCGAGCTGAGCGAGCGGCACGAGGAGGAGCTGGCCGCCGGCGACGACCGGTACGCGGCACTCGCCGAGCGCGAGAAGGACCGGTACGAGGCGCTGTCCGCGCGGCACGAGCAGCTGCTCGCCGTGCTCGGGCGTTCCCTGCGCGGGCCGCTGGACCAGCTGCGGACCGAGCTGTCGGTCCTCGCCGCGGACGACGCCGGTCAGTTGTGGCCCGAGGCCAACCAGGTGCTGCACCACCTCTCGGCCGGCTACTCGCGCATCACCACACTCGTCGACAACGTGCTCGCCTACCAGCGCCTCGACTCCGGGACCGAAGAGGTCACCCGTACGAAAGTGATGCTGGACGCGGTCGTCGCGGCCGGTGTCGACGGGGCGGTCGAGCTGATCGGGCCCGGTCGGGTGCAGTTCGCCGTGCACGCGCCGCCCATCGAGGCCGAGGTCGACCCGCAGCGGCTCGCGACCGCGCTCGCGCATCTCGTCGCGGACGTCGCGGGCGTCGACTCCACGGGCAACGCACCGGTCTCGGCCGGTGGCTACATGGACAACACGGTCGTCGTGGCGGCCGCGCAGCGCGGCGAGGTCGTACGGATCGAGGTGCGCGGGCCGTACACCGGGGGAGACCCGGTGCACGAGCCGATCGTGCGGGGGATCGTGCGCGCGCACGGCGGAGTGCTGCAGACGCACGAGGTTCCCGGGATGAGCGGCAGCGCCTTCGTTCTCGAGGTGCCGATCGGGGGCGGAGCCGGAGCGGTTCCGGCTCCCGGTGCTGATGCCGGTACGGCCCTGGCCGTGAGTGCGGGTACGGGTGCGGGTGCGGACGCCGGTGTGGGTCCGGGCTCGGCTCCGGGCGGTGGCGGCGTCGGTTCCGCGGTCGCGCTGCCCGAGCAGGCC
>NZ_JAPWHT010000262.1:0-14179 GCF_027270795.1 Streptomyces sp. ActVer | reverse complement strand
GCGGGGGCCGCCGCCGCCCGGGCGGCCGCGCGCGGACCGGTGGCCTCCCACGAGAGCCAGCCGGCCGCCAGAAGGCCCCAGGCGCCCGTCCCGTACGCGCCGACGGCGGCGACGACACGTACGGACCGCACGGACACCGAGAGGGCCACGACCGTGTCGAACGCCGCCGTCACCAGCAGCGCCGCCGTGATCGTGTGATGACCCGCACCGGCCGCCACGACCCAGAGCAGCAGCGGGAGTTGGGCCGTCGCCATCGCCGCCGGGAGCGGCAGACGCAGGGCGCCGAGCGAGCGCCCGTACGCCGCCCACAGCACGGCCAGGAGCGCCGTCGCGGCGGCCGCGTACCCGGTGCCGTCCACCTCCGGGAGGGCGACCTCGTGCAGGGCGTAGGCGTCGAGCACCGTCAGCACCAGGCCGAGGCCCGCCACCGACTCGGCCGTCGAGCGGAGCCCGCGCTTCAGCAGCGGCACGGGGGCGGCGATCGCGGCGAAGGTGACCGCGCCGAGGATCGCCGCCCGGCCCACGATGCCCAACTGCCCCCAGCTGACCAGCGTGAACGCGATCGCCGCGACGGTCAGCAGGACACCGCCGAGCACGAGCAGCACGTTCTGCACACCGGGGGCCGTGGCCTCCGGCTGCCGGGGTCGGGGCGCAGGTGCCGGCCAGCCGGCCGGGGTCTGCGCCGAGGCCTGGGCCGGGCCCCAGGCCGGTGCCGGTGCCGTGGCAGACCGGAGCACACCGAGCAGCCAGGACCGACGGGCCAGCAGTTGGGCCCGGCGCGCGTCCAGTTGCCGCAGCTCGTGGTCGAGGATCCGCAACTCCTCGGCCGGTGGCGGAATGTTCGTCATGCTTCGGAGTGTGGTCCGGGTCACGCCGTACGGCATGAGCGCACGTACTCAGGAGGTACTCAGATCAGGACATCCCGAGGTGCGGAGGTCCCGGCTCTGCCCGGGCAGAGCCGCGGACCGGCAGACTCGGCACATGGACTGGACGCACTACCGCTTCCGCAGCCTGTGGAGGGTCACCGCCCCGCTCGGCGAGGTCTACGAGGCGCTGGCCGACGCCGAAGGCTATCCGCGCTGGTGGCCGCAGGTGCGCGCGGTGACGCCCCTCGACGCGATCAGCGGCGTCGTCCGCATCCGCTCGGTGCTGCCGTACGACCTGGTGTTCACCGGGCGCGAGGTGCGCCGCGACCCGGCGGCCGGGGTCCTGGAGATCGCGATGACCGGCGACGTGGACGGCTGGGCGCGGTGGACCCTCGCCACCGACGGGACCGGCACCCGAGCCCGCTACGACCAGGAGGTCCAGGTGACCAAGCCGCAGCTGAGACGGTTCGCCGTGCCCGGACGGCCCGCGTTCCGCGCCAACCACGCGCTGATGATGCGGGCCGGGCGGAAGGGGCTGGTCGCGTACCTCCGGGGCACCCCTTCGCGGGAACCGTGAAGCGGTTTGAAGGAAACGCGAGGAGACCTGTATTGTTCAGTGCGTTCCCGGGCGATTAGCTCAGTGGGAGAGCGCTTCGTTCACACCGAAGAGGTCACTGGTTCGAACCCAGTATCGCCCACCGGGAAAGGCCGGTCCGTCACAGACGGACCGGCTTTTTTGTGTCGCTGCCGACGGGGTGCGGCTCAGGCCGCCGCCGACAGTTCGGGGCGCAGCGGCCACGCCGGATCGACCGCCTCCTCCGTGCCGCTGCGCGCGAACCACGCCTGGAGGCCGCGCGCCTGGGCCGCGTGCCAGACGGCCTGCAGCGTGTGCAGCTCGGCCGTCGAGAGCCGCTCCAGCCGTGTCGCGAAACGGCGCCCGACCGCCCGTACGACCTCCAGTGAGGCCAGTGCGTCGGCCGCCGCGTCATGCGCTCCCGTCAGCTCCACGCCGTAGTGCGCGCAGAGGTCCGTGAGTGTGCGGCGGCCCTTGCGGTAGCGGTCCAGGTGTTTGTCGAGGACCCGCGGATCGAGGACGCGCAACGGCACGCTCTCGAACCAGTGGTCCAGGGAGGACGCCCGGTGCCTGCGCAACTCCCGGTCCAGGAGCGTCAGATCGAAGGGCGCGTTCATCACCACGAGCGGGCGGCCCGCCGCGCTCTGTTCGGCCAGTTCCCTGACTATCTCGTCCATCACCGGCGACGGCCAGCGGCCGTTCAGCCGGAGATGCTCATCCGTCAGCCCATGTATCGCCGTGGCCCCTTCGGGCACCTGCACTCCCGGATTGACCAGCCAGCGGCGCACGCGCGGGCGGCTTCCGGGAGCGTCCTGGACGACGACGGCGGCCGACACGATCCGGTCGGTCTCCACGTCCACACCCGTCGTCTCGGTGTCGAACGCGGTCAAGGGGCCCTCGTACCAGCACGTCATACGCACACAACTCCTCGTTCACCTTCGGCAGTTGACGCGCCGTCCCCTGCCCTTTTTGTGATACCCGGGCTGTTTGCGCCGTACGCCGGAAGGAGACAACAGAGGTACGGGTCTTTGCAGTTCAGCGGCCCGCAGCGGGGATTCACCTGATTCGGAAGGCTGTTGGACATGGCGCTCGCGCAGCCCGAGCAGGGCGGGCTGCTGCCCCAGAGGACGGCACCGCATCGAGGCTCACTGGCCACCACGGCGTGCATGGAGACACTGCAGGTCGGTTATCTGCACGCGGTCGCGGCGGCCGCGGGCTGTTCCCTGTCCCAGCCCTTTCCGGACAACGGCATCGACTGGCACGTCAGCCACAGCGCCCCCGGGCACACGGTCGACGACGAAGTCACCATCAAGGTGCAGCTCAAGTGCACGTACCAGATCCCGCCGAACCCCCCGGGCCCCGCCTTCTCCTTCACGCTCGACAACGCCCACCTGGAGAAGCTGGCCCGCACCCCGGTCTCGGTGCACAAAATACTGGTCGTGATGCTCGTGCCCAGATCACAGGACGACTGGCTGCGTGCCAGCCACGACCGCCTCGATCTGCGGCACTGCTGCTACTGGATCAACCTCGCCGGACACCGGATCACCGGCCGGCGCAGGACCACCGTGCGGATTCCGACCTCTCGCGTCTTCGACGACCGCGCGCTCTGCGAGATCATGACGCGGGTCGGAACGGGAGGCAGACCGTGACGCACCGCCCCACCGACGAGCCCCTACGCCCCGTCAGGCCCCACCCCGTCGAAACACCGGGCCTGTGGGACCAGCCGCCCCGGCCCGACCAGGTCGACCCGACCGTCCTCGGTGCGCTCCTGCACCGGCACGGCTGGCAGCGCCGCGGCGGAGCCCCCGGACGGTACGGCCGCTGGACCCCACCAGGGCCCGGCGGCTCCGGCACCAGCCTGCTGGTCCCGGAGAGCCGGGCCTTCCCCGACAGCGAGGACCTTCTCGCCGAAGCCCTCGTCGCGCTGTCCCGCAGCGCCTCGCCCTCCGCCCGTGACGTCCTGGTCGGCCTCGCCGTGCCCAGCGACGAGATCCGCTGGTGGCGGGACGTACCGACGGGTCCCGTCGGCGTCTCGCCGTGGACCGTCGAGGAACAACTGCGCACGGCGGCACGGCAGATGCTCCTCGCGGGCGCCCTCGCCGCGCGTGCACGTGCCGGCTACTACGGCGCCCGCCACCGCAGGCCCGCAGCCACGTCCCTGGAGAACGTGCTCGTCGGAGCCGCCCCCGGCGGCCGCCGACTCACCGCCTTCGTGCCGGTCGCCACCGGCCGGCCGCTCGCCGTCCGCCTCCACCAGGCGTTGTACGCGGCCCGCGAGGCCATCGACTACAAGCGCGCGACCGGTGGCATGGACGCCTTCGACGGAGCCGTCGAGGCGGGCGTGAGCCATGAGCTCACCGAGGCGCTGGCGTCCCTGGTGCGCGGCACCGAGGGCGCCCGGATCGCCGTCGAGTGGGCGCCCGCCGCCGGTGTGCCCGAGGGGTGCGCGACACCTGCCGAACCGGTCGAGTTCTCGCCCGGCGACCTGCCCGCACTCCGCGAGGCCGGCGCCCGCTATCTGCGCGAGGAACCCTCCGTGCCCGTGCGCATCACCGGAGCCGTGGTGCGGATGCGCAGGTCGGGGCCGCGCGGCGACGGGAGCGTACGGATGCGGGTCATCGCGGGAGCCGAGGTCCCGCACGTACGGATGACGCTCGACGAGGAGGCGTACCGGATAGCGGGGCACGCCCATCTGGTCGGGCTGCCGGTGCGGGTGCACGGGCGGCTGGAGAGCCGGGGCGGATTCCGGCGGCTGACCGGGGCGTCCGGCGTGGCGCCCGTGCAGGTCGACGAGGCGGAGCGGGACCGGCTGATGAAGTCGCTGCAGGAGAACCTCGACTTCTTCGAGGAGGCGTGCAGCGGGGACTGAGGTTCCCCGCGGAGGCGTGCGGCGCGCGCGGGACGGGTGGAGGGCCGGGCAGAGGGAACCGTTTCGCGAGGGGTACCCCGGGCTCGGTACGATCGCCCTTGTATTACGCGTGCGCCAGACGACCGCGCGCGTTTCCCTTCAGGCAGGAGAGTCCGGTGTCAGACGTCCGTGTGATCATCCAACGCGATTCCGAGCGGGAAGAGCGCGTGGTGACGACGGGCACTACGGCGGCCGAGCTCTTCGCCGGTGAGCGCACCATCGTCGCGGCCCGCGTGGCGGGCGAGCTCAAGGACCTCGCGTACGAGGTGAAGGACGGCGAGACCGTCGAGAGCGTGGAGATCTCCTCCGAGGACGGTCTCAACATCCTGCGCCACTCCACCGCGCACGTCATGGCGCAGGCCGTGCAGGAGCTGTTCCCCGAGGCCAAGCTGGGCATCGGCCCGCCGGTCAAGGACGGCTTCTACTACGACTTCGACGTGGAGAAGCCGTTCACGCCCGAGGACCTCAAGGCCGTCGAGAAGAAGATGCAGGAGATCCAGAAGCGGGGGCAGAGGTTCTCCCGTCGTGTGGTCACCGACGAGGCCGCGCGTGAGGAACTGGCGGACGAGCCGTACAAGCTGGAGCTGATCGGGCTGAAGGGCTCGGCCTCTTCGGACGACGGCGCGGACGTCGAGGTCGGTGCCGGCGAACTCACCATCTACGACAACCTCGACGCCAAGACCGGCGACCTGTGCTGGAAGGACCTCTGCCGCGGTCCCCACCTGCCGACCACCCGGAACATCCCGGCGTTCAAGCTGATGCGCAACGCCGCCGCGTACTGGCGGGGCAGCGAGAAGAACCCGATGCTCCAGCGCATCTACGGCACCGCGTGGCCGTCGAAGGACGAGCTGAAGGCGCACCTGGAGTTCCTCGCCGAGGCCGAGAAGCGCGACCACCGCAAGCTCGGCAGCGAGCTCGACCTGTTCTCCATCCCGGAGCAGATCGGCTCCGGCCTTGCTGTCTTCCACCCCAAGGGCGGCGTCGTCCGCCGGGTCATGGAGGACTACTCGCGGCGCCGCCACGAGGAAGAGGGCTACGAGTTCGTCTACACCCCGCACGCGACGAAGGGGAAGCTCTTCGAGACGTCCGGGCACCTGGACTGGTACGCCGACGGCATGTACCCGCCCATGCAGCTCGACGAGGGCGTGGACTACTACCTCAAGCCCATGAACTGCCCGATGCACAACCTGATCTTCGACGCGCGCGGCCGCTCCTACCGTGAACTGCCGCTGCGCCTCTTCGAGTTCGGGACCGTGTACCGGTACGAGAAGTCGGGCGTCGTGCACGGTCTGACCCGTGCCCGGGGCTTCACGCAGGACGACGCGCACATCTACTGCACCAAGGAGCAGATGGCGGAGGAGCTCGACAAGACGCTCACCTTCGTCCTCGGCCTCCTGCGGGACTACGGTCTGACCGACTTCTACCTGGAGCTCTCCACCAAGGACCCGGAGAAGTTCGTCGGCTCCGACGAGATCTGGGAGGAGGCCACCGAGACGCTGCGGCAGGTGGCCGAGAAGCAGGGTCTCCCGCTGGTTCCGGACCCGGGCGGCGCCGCCTTCTACGGCCCGAAGATCTCCGTCCAGACCAAGGACGCGATCGGCCGCACCTGGCAGATGTCGACCGTGCAGCTCGACTTCAACCTGCCGGAGCGCTTCGACCTGGAGTACACGGGCCCCGACGGCACCAAGCAGCGGCCGGTGATGATCCACCGAGCCCTGTTCGGATCGATCGAGCGCTTCTTCGCGGTCCTCCTCGAGCACTACGCGGGCGCGTTCCCGGCGTGGCTGGCGCCTGTCCAGGCGGTCGGCATCCCGATCGGCGACGCGCACGTGGACTACCTGCAGAAGTTCGCCGCCGAGGCGAAGAAGCAGGGCCTGCGGGTCGAGGTCGACTCGTCCTCCGACCGTATGCAGAAGAAGATCCGCAACGCCCAGAAGCAGAAGGTGCCCTTCATGGTCATCGCGGGCGACGAGGACATGGCCAACGGCGCCGTCTCCTTCCGCTTCCGCGACGGCTCCCAGGAGAACGGCATCCCGCTCGAAGAGGCCATCGCGAAGATCGCGAAGGTGGTCGAGGAGCGGATCCAGGTCTGATCGCGGACGCGGGCCCGATCCCCGTACGCGAGCGCCCGGCCGTACGGCCCTGAAGGCGCCCGGAGGCCCCCGGGGAGCTCCGCTCTCCGGGGGCCTCTCGCGGTTCACAGGGGGCGCGGCGGGGCGATCGTCCGGCACGGGGGCCGCTGCCCGGCGCTCGTCCTCGCTGGAGAACACCTGCAGCAGCCACGCCGAGAACGACCCCGTCACCGCGCCGAGCAGCGCGAGCCCGCAGGCCATCAGGCCCACCGCGATCACGCGTCCGGCGGTCGTCACGGGAGTCACGTCGCCGTATCCCACGGTCGCGAGCGTGGAACAGGTCCACCACACCGAGTCCCCGAACGTGCGGATCGTCGCGCCCGGCGCCGCGTGCTCCTGCTGGTACACGGCGAGCGCGCCCGCGAAGCCGAGCAGGGCCACCGAAAGACCCGCGTACGTGATCACGCGCGCGTGCAGGGAGAGCCGCGGCCGTCCCTGCCGACGCTGGACGGCCTCGTACACCTTGACCACGCGTACGGGACGCAGCAGGGGCAGGACCAGGACGACCGTGTCCAGCCAGTGCGTCCGTACGAAGCGGTGGCCCTGGCCGCTCAGCCGCCAGCGCACGGCATAGTCCACGGCGAACATCGCCCAGCTCCCCAGGGTCACCGCGAGACACAGGTCCCGCCACGCCTCGGGCAGACCGTGGGCGAGGACATGGATCGCGTACGAGGTGAGGAACAGCATCGAGGCCACGGCGAGCGGGACCTCCACGCGGTGTTCCCAGCGGGTCGTGCGGCTGTCGTCGTCCATCGCCTCAGCTTGGCCGGGGGCCCTTTCACGTGGTACCCGGCGACACGCCGCGAACGGGCGAAGCCATATGCTGCACCACATGACGAGTGAGCCGGAGCAGCAGATCGGAGTCGGCACACAGGACGCGTTCCAGCGCCTGTGGACGCCCCACCGGATGGCGTACATCCAGGGCGAGAACAAGCCCACCGGTCCCGGGGCCGACGACGGCTGCCCGTTCTGCTCGATCCCGGCCAAGTCCGACGAGGACGGGCTCGTCATCAAGCGTGGCGAGCAGGTCTACGCGGTGCTCAACCTGTACCCGTACAACGGTGGGCACCTGATGGTCGTGCCCTACCGGCACGTGGCGGACTACACCGACCTGACCGTGGCGGAGACCGCCGAGCTCGGCGAGCTGACGAAGCAGGCGATGACCGCGCTGCGGGCCGCCTCCGGTGCGCACGGCTTCAACATCGGGATGAACCAGGGCACGGTCGCGGGCGCCGGCATCGCCGCCCACCTCCACCAGCACATCGTGCCCCGCTGGGGCGGCGACACCAACTTCATGCCGGTGGTCGGCCACACGCGGGTACTGCCCCAACTACTCGCGGACACAAGGAAGATGCTCGCGGAGGCTTGGCCGACGCCCTGAGCATCTAAGGCACGCCGGGAGCATTTAAGGGGCGCGGGGAACTGCGCGACCAGCCCCCCCACGACCCGCACGATCCCCAACGCACCTGACCCCGCCGAACCGCCGGAGGCCTACGCGTCGTAGACGTCCGCCTTCCTCGGTGACGCGTCCTGGATCGCCGTGCTCAGGAACGACGAGCGGTTGCCGAACTTCTCCGTGTCGACGCCGTTCTCCTTGAGGACCTTGATGGACGCCGCGTGCACGACACGGAGCACCGGCGTAGCGGCCCGCAGCGCGTCGTCGGCCATGAAGCGGTGCCGCCAGGGCTGATCGGCCCACGCGTGCCGCAGACCGAACGGCTCCGGGAGCGCCAGGCTGCCGCCGAGCCAGTTGAGGAGCGGCGGGTACCAGGTGATCGGGGCGCGCACCGCGAGGCGCACCACCTCGTCCGTCTCGACGAGGGGCAGCTTCTTCGCGCGGGTCTCCCAGGGCTTGAAGGGCTTGGCGATCGGCTTCGTCTTCGCCGAGGGCTTGGTCGTGAACAGCGAGTGCACGGGCCCGAGCGCGTGGCCGGTGACCTCGATGCGCAGGGTCTCGTGCAGCACGGTCACCGTGATCAGCATGGTGATGACCAACTGGCCGTCCCAGAGCGTCCACTGGATCCCGAGGTAGTGCCGGTCGCCGCTGCCGAACTGCTGCTTGTTGCAGATGTCCTGGATGGCGTGGTTCTTCACCTGGTACGCGTCCACGTCCGTGCCGCCGGGCCGGGACACCGAACCGGCGTTCTCCCCGATCGGGGTGACCACCCAGTGCTTTATCGAGGGGCGCGGGAAGCCGCCGGTGTTGAGCGGGCCGCGCTCCAGCATGCGCAGTTGGTCGTGGATCGACCGGATGACGTCCCAGCTGCGGAAGGGGTGGATCTCCTTGCTCTCGTCGAGCGGCACCAGATCCTCGGCGAGCTGCCAGCTGCCCCAGCGTGTGCCCATGCCGAGTATGCCCTTGGGGCCCGCGTAGAAGACGGAGTTGGACTGCTGTTCCGCGCTCAGCTTGGCCAGGTTCTGGCGCAGCGACTCGGCCGCCGTCTCGCCGGGGCTGCCCGGTACCGCCTCGGGGATCTTGGCGCCCACACCGCCGCCCGACAGGAGGCCCTCCCAGCGGGCGCGCAGGTCCTTGGCCGTGCGCTCGCAGATCTGCTGGGCCCAGAACCAGCCGACGACCGGCATGACGATCGCCGCGCGTGCGTACCAGGCCCAGAAGCCGCCGAACGGCAGCCGGAGCAGAAAGATCACGGCGAGCGCGCCGAAGGCGATGAGGAGGGTGGTGGCGAGGGCGGAGGCGCGCTTGTCCTCACGCTTGGCGATCATCGTGCGGATCTGGAAGACCAGCAGCCAGGCGATGAGCCCGGGCAGGAAGATCAGCCCGCACAGCACCGTCACCGCCGTCAGCCAGTTGTCGCGCTCCCTGCGGATGCGGTTCGCCGCCAGACAGTGCTCGACGACGACCTGTGGCTCGGTGCCGAACGACTGGATCAGCGCGTTCCGGCCGCTGCCCAGCATGCGGTCGTGCACGGCCCGCGCGAACGCCTCGCCCAGGTTGGGCACGAAGAGCTTGAGCTTGCCCGCCTTGACCGTCGACTTGTGCCATTCGTTGTTGGCTTTGAGGATCTCCCCGACCTCGTTGTCCCGGTACGCCGCCGAGGCCAGGGCGAATGTCGCCGCCGTCTGGCCTGCGGCACCCGAGAGCGGGACCTGTGCCCCGGGCCTGAAATCGAATCCCTCGTCCGCCACTGCCGCCCCCATCGCCGCCGTGCTCCGCTGCTGCGGCTTTTCCCGACTTCCGTGCTCCGCACACCTGTTGATCAGGTCATCGTCTTGATCAGGTTCTCAGAGTATCCGCCGGGACCGACATCCGTCGGCGGACAGCACAAGCTGCCCGCCGACCCGGAGGGGTGATGGAGCGGTGTTCCAACTAGGGATTTCCCTGCGCCTGTTCGCGGATCTTCTCCGCCAACTGCGCAGGCATCGGCTCGTGTCGGGCGTATGTGCGGTTGAAACGCGCGGTGCCGTGCGAGAGGGAGCGCAGGTCGACGCCGTACCGCCCGATCTCGATCTCGGGGACCTCGGCCCGTACGAGCGTGCGGTTGCCGCCGGCCTGCTCGGTGCCGACCACGCGGCCGCGCCGACCGGACAGGTCGCTCATCACGGCGCCCACATATTCGTCACCGACCAGGACCGTCACCTCGGCGACCGGCTCCAGGAGATGGATCCGGGCGTCGACCGCGGCCTCCCGCAGGGCGAGCGCTCCTGCGGTCTGGAACGCGGCGTCCGAGGAGTCCACCGAGTGCGCCTTGCCGTCGAGCAGTGTGATCCGGATGTCGATCAGGGCATAGCCCGCGGCCACGCCCTTGGCGGCCTGCGCGCGCACGCCCTTCTCGACGGACGGGATGAACTGCCGGGGCACGGCCCCGCCGACGACCTTGTCGACGAACTCGATGCCGGAGCCGCCGGGCAGCGGCTCCACCTCGATCGCGCAGATCGCGTACTGCCCGTGCCCGCCCGACTGCTTCACATGACGGCCGCGCCCGGCCGACCTGTCGGCGAACGTCTCCCGCAGGGAGACCTTGTGCGGTACGACATCGACCTGGACGCCGTAGCGGCTGCGCAGCCGTTCCAGGGCGACGTCCGCGTGAGCCTCGCCCAGACACCACAGGACCACCTGGTGAGTGTCCTGGTTCTGTTCGAGCCGCATCGTCGGGTCCTCGGCGACCAGCCGGCCAAGGCCCTGCGACAGCTTGTCCTCGTCCGCCTTGCTGTGCGCCTGGATGGCGAGGGGCAGCAGCGGGTCGGGCATCTCCCACGGCTCCATGAGCAGCGGGTCGTCCTTGGAGGAGAGTGTGTCGCCGGTCTCTGCGCGGCTCAGTTTGGCCACGCAGGCGAGGTCGCCCGCGATGGCGTGCGTGAGGGCACGCTGCTGCTTGCCGAACGGCGCGGACAGGGCGCCGATGCGCTCGTCGATTTCGCGGAGGGCACGGCCCTCGTGGCCGCGGTCGGCGAGCCCGTGTCCGGAGACGTGCACCGTCTCGTCGGGGCGCAGCGTCCCGGAGAACACGCGGACCATCGACACCCGGCCGACGTACGGGTCGGACGCGGTCTTCACGACCTCGGCGACCAGCGGTCCGTCCGGGTCGCAGGCCTTCACCTGACGGGCTCTGCCGTCCGGGGTGGTGACCGTCGGGGCCTCACGCTCCAGCGGGGTCGGGAAGCCGCCGGTGACCAGCTCCAGGAGCTCCACCGTGCCGAGGCCCTGCTTGGCTCCCTCGGCGGCGGGCGCGGCGGCCAGCACCGGGAAGAAGATCCCGCGCGCGACGGCCCGTTCCAGGTCCTGCACGAGTGTCCTGAAGTCGAGTTCCTCGCCGCCGAGATAGCGGTCCATGAGGGTCTCGTCCTCGCTCTCGGCGATGATCCCCTCGATCAGCCGGTTCCGGGCCTCCTCGATGAGCGGCAGCTGCTCGGGGCCCGGCTCGGACTCCTTGCGCTCCCCGGAGGAGTAGTCGAACAACCGCTGCGACAGCAGCCCGATCAGCCCCGTCACGGGCGCGTGCCCGTCGGGGCCCTGCGGGCCGTGCAGCGGCAGGTACAGCGGCAGCACGGCGTCGGGGTCGTCGGCCCCGAAGGCCTCCGCGCAGGTCCGCGTCATCTCGTCGAAGTCGGCCCTGGCCGACTCCAGGTGCGTGATCACGATGGCCCGCGGCATACCGACCGCCGCGCACTCCTCCCACACCATGCGCGTCGAGCCGTCCACCCCGTCCGAGGCCGAGACGACGAAAAGGGCCGCGTCCGCCGCTCGCAGACCGGCCCTCAACTCGCCGACGAAATCGGCGTATCCGGGTGTGTCGAGAATATTGATCTTGTATCCGTCCCAGTCGACGGGTACCAGGGAGAGCTGTACCGAGCGTTGCTGCCGGTGCTCGATCTCGTCGTAGTCGGAGACGGTGCCGCCGTCCTCCACGCGGCCCGCCCTGTTCACCGCTCCCGCCGTCAGCGCGAGAGCCTCCACCAGAGTCGTCTTGCCCGATCCGGAGTGGCCGACCAGCACCACATTCCGTACGGACGCGGGGTGGTCGGCCGCCGTAGCCCTGCCGGCGGCTCCGGGGTGTGCATTCGCCTTGTCGCCCATGGCCTTGCCTCCCGTGCACGGTGAGGTCACTGTGGGCGCGGACGCGCGGCGCCGCGTGCGGTGGCGGCTCCGATGACGCCCGCGGTGTCTTCGAGCTTTGCACTCGTGTCACGGTGCGTCCATACAACGGACGCGATCGCGCCGTCCCACGGATGTCATCAGGACGTGACCCGGGGCGCGGGTGCCCGACCGTCGCACAAGCGCACGCGTGGCTACGATGGGCCAGCCGGCGGCCAGCAGGGGCCGCGCGGCCACACCGACCCTCGGGAAGGCCATGCTGAACAAGTACGCGCGTGCATTCTTCACGCGTGTCCTCACACCGTTCGCCGCGTTTCTCATCCGCCGGGGGGTAAGCCCCGACACGGTCACCCTCCTGGGCACGGCCGGAGTGGTGGCGGGCGCACTGGTCTTCTACCCCAGGGGAGAACTCTTCTGGGGCACGATCGTCATCACGCTGTTCGTGTTCTCGGACCTCGTCGACGGCAACATGGCCCGCCAGCTGGGCCGCTCCAGCCGCTGGGGCGCCTTCCTCGACTCGACGCTCGACCGGGTCGCCGACAGCGCGATCTTCGGCGGATTCGCACTCTGGTACGCGGGCGGGGGCGACGACAACGTCCTGTGCGCCGTCTCGATCTTCTGCCTGGCCAGCGGTCAGGTGGTGTCGTACACCAAGGCCCGCGGCGAGTCGATCGGACTGCCCGTCGCCGTCAACGGCCTCGTCGAGCGCGCCGAGCGCCTGGTGATCTCGCTGGTCGCGGCCGGTCTGGCGGGCTTCCACAAGACCTTCGGCGTGCCCGGTATCGAGATCCTGCTGCCCATCGCGCTGTGGATCGTCGCCGTCGGCAGTGTCGTCACGCTGATCCAGCGCGTCGTCACGGTCCGCCGGGAGTCCGCCGAGGCGGATGCCGCGGCCGAGGACTCTCCCTCCGCCACCACCTCGCCGGACAACGCCTCGCGGAGCAGCGAGGCCACACCGTGAGCGGTCTGAAGGGCCAGCTGACGTACGCGGCGTACGCAGCGGGCTGGGGAGCCGTCAAGAAGCTCCCCGAGCCCGTCGCCGTGCGCCTGGGCCGGACCATCGCCGACGTCGCCTGGAAGCGGCGCGGCAAGGGCGTACGACGCCTCGAATCCAACTACGCGCGCGTGCTGCCCGACGCGACCCCGGAGCAGCTCAACGAACTCTCCAGGGCCGGCATGCGCTCGTACCTGCGCTACTGGATGGAGTCCTTCCGGCTGCCCGCCTGGAGCAAGGAACGCATCAAGGGCGGCTTCGACGCGAAGGACATCCACAACCTCACCGACGCGCTCGCCTCCGGCAAGGGCGTCATCCTCGCGCTGCCGCACCTGGCCAACTGGGACCTCGCCGGCGCCTGGGTCACCACCAAGCTGGAGACGCCGTTCACGACGGTCGCCGAGCGGCTGGAGCCGGCGAAGCTGTACGACCGGTTCGTCGCCTACCGCGAGAGCCTCGGCATGGAGGTCCTGCCGCACAGCGGCGGCACCGCGTTCGGCACGCTGGCCCGGCGGCTGCGCGACGGCGGCCTCGTCTGCCTGGTCGCCGAGCGCGATCTGTCCGCCTCCGGGGTCGAGGTCGAGTTCTTCGGAGACGCGACCCGGATGCCCGCGGGCCCGGCGCTGCTCGCCCAGCAGACCGGCGCGCTGCTGCTGCCGGTGACACTCTGGTACGACGACTCGCCCGTGATGCGGGGCCGGGTCCATCCGCCCGTCGACGTCCCCGAGTCAGGTAGCCGGGCCGAGAAGACGTCTGTCATGACGCAGGCGCTGGCCGACGCCTTCGCCACGGGTATCGCCGACCATCCGGAGGACTGGCACATGCTGCAGCGCTTGTGGCTCGCCGACCTGGAGCCCCGCTCCCGGCCGGCCGAGGGGGAACAGCCGTGAGAATCGGCATCGTCTGTCCGTACTCCTGGGACGTGCCCGGGGGAGTCCAGTTCCACATCCGCGATCTGGCGGACCACCTCATCGGCCTCGGGCACGACGTGTCCGTCCTCGCCCCGGCCGATGACGACACCCCCCTTCCGCCGTACGTCGTCTCGGCGGGCCGCGCCGTCCCGGTGCCGTACAACGGCTCGGTCGCGCGCCTCAACTTCGGGTTCCTGTCGGCCGCGCGGGGGCGCGCCGCGGCGGCCGTGGACAACCCGG
>NZ_JAPWHT010000261.1:0-14295 GCF_027270795.1 Streptomyces sp. ActVer | reverse complement strand
ACGCACCCCCCCCTCACCCCCTCACCACACCCACAGCCGTCCCGCCCACCCGTTCCAGGCAGCTGGTGTTTCCGCAGGTCGGAGGCGGTGAAAGCATTCCCGCGTCCCGCACTGCCCGAGTGCCCTTGCCCGCTCCCCAACCGCCCCCGTTTCCTGGAGGCAGTTCGGAAACGATCACGCCTCACGGCCTCCACGCAAGGACACCCAATGCGCCTCTCGAACGCCCGCCGCACGACCCTGTTCGCCACGCTCGGCCTCGCGGCAGCCCTCACGCTCACGGCGTGCGGCGGCGGTGACGACGACACGGCCGGCGACACGCCGTCGGGCGCTCCGTCCTCCTCGGCCTCGTCCACCGCGAAGGAGACGGGCGGCTCGGACAGCGGCACCACCGGCTCGGGCAGCGGCTCCTCCGGCGGCTCCTCCGGCGGATCGGACGACGGCGGCACCGCCACGGGCGGCACCGGTGGAGGTACGGGATCAGGCGGCAAGGCATCGATCTGCCGCACCGACGAGCTGGAGGTCAACGCCGCCGACAACACCACCGACAAGAAGGAGGGTGTCGTCACCGTCCAGCTCAAGAACGCCGGCGGCCGCGACTGCTCCATCAACGGATACGCGGGCGTCGACCTGAAGGCCGCCGACGGCTCCACCCTCTCCGTCGAGCGCAACGGCGAGCCCGTCTACCCGGCGGTCCTCAAGAACGGCGACTCCGCCGCCTTCAACATCACGTTCCCCTACAACAACTCCGGCGGCTCCGGCGTCCGCCTGACCGACATCCTCGTCACGCCCCCGAACGAGACGAAGTACGTCCGCGTCGCCTGGCCCGCGGGCACCCTCCCGGTCACGGACGGCAGCTCGTCCGGCAAGCTCCGGATCGGCCCCGCGACCAGGGTCGGCTGAGGCCGCGTACCCCCTCGTACGTACGAGACCGGCTCGGCCCGCGGCCCGCACGGCAGCGGCCGGGCCGACCGCCGAGCCCTACTACAGGCCGACCGCTGGGCCCTACGACAGGCTCACCGCCGGGCACCCGAACGTCTCCGTCAGTACCCGGCGCTGGTGTTCCGTGAGGGTGTTGAGGAAGACCACCGCGTCCGCTCCCGACTCCTCGCGGAGTGCGGCCACTTCGCGGGTCTTTCCGGAGCTCAGCAGGGTCCGGGAGGAGTACGGGAGGGGCATTCTCCTCACCCCGCCGTTCGAGACGCCGCGGCGTTGTACGACGCGGCCCACGACCCGGGCGCCGCGTGCCGTCAGGTCGGCGGCCGCCGCGTCCATGCGTAGGGCGAAGTCCTTCTGCTTGGCGGAGAAGTACCCGACGATCACGACGTCGGCTCCCGTGAGATCCAGACCGGAAGGGCTCGCGGGCTGGTCCGCCGGCCGGGGGTTCCGGCGGGCGGGCGGTCTGAGGTCGCGCCTTCGGTGCTGGTGCACGGCCTCACCGTAGGCATCCGTGCCCCTGCGGCGACACGCGTTTTCCGGGAGCGGGCCCGATCCTCGGCAGCCCCTCGGCCACCCGCCTGCGCCGCTCCTCGCCGCTCCCGACGCGCTGCTTTGCGATTCCTTTACACTGGGTGGGACGTGTCCGGTCAGGGCGCGTCATACGACCTTTAGTGCGAGAAGGAGCGAAGGTTCCGCGATGGGTGAACCTCCCAGTACCAGCCGTGCCATTCCCGGCCCGAGACATGTGCGTGACGGGGCGGGGGTGGCACGGTGACCGAGATCCTGCTGCTCCTGCTCGCCCTGCTGCTCACGCTCGCCTGTGCCGTGTTCGTGGCGGCCGAGTTCTCGCTGACCACCGTCGAGCGCGGTGACCTGGAGCGGGCCGCCGAGGCGGGCGAGCGAGGTGCCGAAGGCGCGCTGAAGGCCGTCCGGCGGCTGACGCTCCAGCTGTCCGGCGCCCAGCTGGGCATCACCGTCACCTCGCTGGTGATCGGCATGCTCGCCGAGCCGTCGCTCGCCGTGCTGCTCAAGGGGCCCCTGGAATCGGCCGGTCTCGGCGGCGCGGCCTCGTCCGTGGCGACCGTGCTCGGTGTCGTCGTCTCCACCGTCGTCCTGATGGTGGTCGGCGAGCTGGTGCCGAAGAACTGGGCGATCTCGCGCCCGCTGGCCGTCGCCAAGGTCGTCGCGGGCCCGCAGCGCGGGTTCACGGCCGCGTTCGGCCCGTTCATCCATCACCTCAACAACACCGCGAACCGTTTCGTGCGCCGCATGGGCCTGGAGCCCGCCGAGGAGCTGGCCTCCGCCCGCGGCCCCGAGGAACTCGTCGCGCTGGCCCAGCACTCGGCCGCCCAGGGCGCCCTTGAGCCGGACTCGGCGGAGCTCTTCGTCCGCACGCTGCACCTGAGCGAGCTGACCGCGGAGAACGTGATGACCCCGCGCGTCGACGTACGGGCGCTGGAGTCGCGCGCCACGGCAGCCGACGCCGCCAACCTCACCCACGCGACCGGCCTTTCCCGTTTCCCGGTCTACCGCGACAGCCTGGACGAGGTCGTCGGCTCGGTCCACATCCGTGACGTACTGGCCCTGGAGCCGGACAAGCGGGCCGTTACCCCTGTCACCGAGCTGGCCACGGCCCCGCTGCTGGTGCCCGACAGCCTGCCCGCCGACCGCCTCCTGGAGCGGATGCGGACGGCCCGCACCATGGCCGTCGTCATCGACGAGTACGGCGGCACGGCGGGCGTGGCGACGGTCGAGGACATCGTCGAGGAGGTCGTCGGCGAGGTGCGCGACGAGCACGACCCCGTCGAGGTGCCCGACCTGCTGCCCGCCCCCGCGTCGCCGGACGGCCGCGCGGTCTGGGAGGCGGACGGCGGCGTACGGATCGACGAGCTCGCCGGGATAGGCCTGCGGGCGCCGGAGGGTCCGTACGAGACCGTCGCCGGCCTTGTCGCCACCCGGCTCGCCCGGATCCCGGCCGAGGGCGACGCGCTGGACCTCGACGGCTGGCGTCTCGACGTCCTCGACGTCGACCACCACCGCGCCGACCGCGTCCGCATCACCGAACCGGCCCGCCACTCGGCTCGCGACTCGGTCCACGGGTCTGCTCCCGACTCGGCCCGTCAGACCGTGGAGGAGTCCCGATGAGCACGATGACCACCCTCCAACTGGCCATCGGCGCCCTGACCCTGGTGACCAACGCGTTCTTCGTCGGTGCCGAGTTCGCCCTGATCTCCGTCCGCCGGAGCCAGATCGAACCGCGCGCCCAGGAGGGCAACAAGCGGGCCCGGATGACCCTGTGGGGCCTCAGGCACATCTCCGCGATGATGGCGACGGCCCAACTCGGCATCACCGTCTCGTCGTTGGTGCTGGGCGCGGTCGCCGAACCGGCCATCGCGCGTCTGCTGGAGCCGGCCTTCGAGGCGGCCAGCGTCCCGGATGCCTTCGTCCACCCGATCGCCTTCGTGATCGCGCTCACCGTGGCCACGTATCTGCACATGCTGATCGGCGAGATGATCCCGAAGAACCTCGCGCTCGCCGCGCCGGTGCCCGCCGCGCTGCTGCTCGGACCGCCCCTGGTGGCCCTCACCCGGGCGCTGAAGCCGGTCGTCTTCGGTATCAACGCCTTCGCCAACGCCCTGCTCAAGCTGTTGCGGGTCGAGGCCAAGGACGAGGTGGAGTCGGTCTTCACCGACGACCAGCTCGCCCGCATGGTCGTCGACTCCAGCCAGGCCGGGCTGCTGTCGTCCGCGGACGGCGAACGGCTGCGGGACGCCCTGGAGCTGGGCACCCGCCCGGTCGGCGAGATCCTCGTGCCGGCCCAGCGGATGCGTACGGTCGAACACACCGTCACCCCGGCACGGCTGGAGCGCGCGGCCGCCGAGGCCGGCTTCTCCCGCTTCCCGGTGACCGGCGAGGACGGCACGGTGCTCGGCTACCTCCACATCAAGGACACCCTCGGCGTCGCCGACCGGGACCGGCCCTTCCCGCGTACCGCGCTGCACCCGGTCACGCGCGTCCGTATCGACACCCCGCTCGACGACACCCTCACCGCCCTGCGCGCCAACGACAGTCACCTGGCCGCGGTCACCGGCGAGTCGGGCAAGGTCCTCGGCTTCGTCACGATGGAGGACGTGCTGTCGGAACTGGTGGGGCCGGCCCCGGCGGGGGTCTGACCCGCCGGCCCCGGCGGGGGTCTGACCGGTCCGGCAGCGGTCTGACCGGTCGCGGGGCACTGTGGCATGGCCTCCGCCACAGTGCCCCGCGAACACGGCGACTATCGTGGCGATCCGAATCGGACGTGGAGCGGTTCACAGGGAGCGGTTCACAGGAATCGAGTCGGATCGGGTCGGCGAAAGGCGCGCTGTGTCGGACGAGGGGCGGTTGATCGCCGGGCGGTACCGGTTGATCGAGCGGGTCGGCCGCGGTGGCATGGGCACGGTGTGGCGTGCCGAGGACGAGGTCCTCAGCCGCGAGATCGCGCTCAAGCGGCTCCACGCCCAGCAGCACCTCTCCGAGGACGAACTCGCCACCGTCCACGAACGCACCCGCAGGGAAGCCCGCAGCGCCGCCCGGATCACTCACCCGAACGTGGTCGTCGTCCATGACGTCCTGGATGACGAGGGGTTGCCGTGCATCGTCATGGAGTACGTGCACGGCACCACCCTCGGCGCGCTCCTCAAGGACGGCGGGGCCCTGCCGCCCGGTGAGGCCGCCCGGGTGGGCCTCGGCATGATCGCCGCGCTGCGGGCCGCCCACGCCGCCGGAGTACTGCACCGCGACGTGAAGCCGGGCAACGTGCTGCTGGGCGGGAACGGCCGTGTCGTCCTCACCGACTTCGGCATCGCCATGGCGACCGGCACCTCGACGCTGACCAAGACCGGCGAGATCATCGGGTCGATCGACTACATCGCGCCCGAGCGCATGAGGGGCCACAAACCAGGCCCCACCGCCGACCTCTGGGCGCTCGGCGCCACCCTCTTCCAGTCCGTCGAGGGCCGGCCCCCGTTCCGCAAAGCCACGGCGATGGAGACCGCGTACGCCATCGCCGTCGACCCGCTCGCCCCCATGAAGCAGGCCGGTCCGCTCGAACCCCTCATCGAGATGCTGCTCGCCAAGGACCCGGACGAGCGCCCGTCGGCGGAGGAGACGGAACGGGCGCTGCGGGTCGTGGCGTCGGAGGCGCCGGGCGCGACGGCGGGTGGGACGACGGAGATCGCGTGGGCGTCGGCCGTGCCGAGCAGGGCGACGGCGACCGTGGCGGCGACGGGACCGACGACTTCGGCCGGGGCCACGCTCACCGACTCGGGCTCGGGGCCGGTGTCGCCCGCTCCCATCGGTGGCAGTGGCAGTGGCAGTGGCAGTGGCAGCGGCGACGGCACCGGCCGCCCGGGTCGCAAGCGGCGCCGTCTCCTCTGGAGCGCGGCTGCCGTCACCCTGGCCGCCGCGGCCGTGGCGGGCGGGCTCTACGCGATGACGTCCGACAACGGCGGCCACGGCAGGAAGGGCTCAGCGACCGCGACCTCACCCACCGCGCCCGAGCCGTCCCCCGTCCCCGCGGGGTTCCGTCTGGTCAGGGAGAAGGCGCTGGGAGTCACCTTCCCGGTCCCCGACGGCTGGAAGCGCGACGGCAAGGCGAGCGCCGAACAGGTCACCTACATCGACGAGTCGCGCCTGGTCGAGCTCACCATCGGCACCGTGAACCCCGCGGGCGCGAACCCCGAGTCGCACTTCCAGAACATCGAGGCGAACACCAAGCTCAACTACTCGACGTACCGGAAGCTGCGCATGCAGCGCACCACGTTCCAGGGAAAGCCCGCCGCGGTGTGGGAGTTCACCTTTCAGGGCCAGGCCCGTGCCTTCCGTGCCATCGACTTCGGTTTCGGCGAGGAGGGCGGCACGGAGTACGACATCTACCTCTCGGCGCCCGAAGCCCAATGGGACACGCACCGCCCGGTGTTCGACACGGTCAAGGCGGGCCTCCGCGTCGGCTGACGACTCGTCGTCCCGCTACCGGGTGCGGTCCTCCGGCGCGGTCGGTGCCGGTGCCGGTCCCGCTGCGGGGGTGGGGGCAGGGGCCGGGGCGGGAATGGACGCGGTTTCGAAGCCCCCGGCGATGATCTGCGTGGCGAGGTCCGCGAGGCGCAGTTGATGGGCTCGCGCGTACGAGCGGAACGCGGCGAAGGCGTCGTCCACCGAGGTGTTCCAGCGCTCCGCCAGTACTCCCTTGACCTGTTCGATCAGGATGCGGCTGGTGAGCGCGGTCGCAAGCTGGCTGTTCTCGATGTGCGACTGTTCCAGCGTGCGCTGCTGGAGGATCGCGATGGTGGCCACGTCGGCGAGTGCCTGGGCGAGCGCGATGTCGGCGTCGCCGAGGCGGTGCGGTGCGCTCTGGAAGAGGTTGAGCGCGCCGACGACCCGGTTGCGCAGGCGCAGCGGGAGCGCGTGCGTGGTCACGTAACCCGTTTCGCGGGCCCGGTCGGCGAAGTGCGGCCAGGCCGCGGTCGTCTCGGACTGCGTCAGGTCGATGTTCGTACGGGCCGTGCCGGTGCGGTAGCACTCCACGCACGGGCCTTGGTCGTGCTGGAGCGCGAACAGCTCCAGCAGGCGGGCGTGCTCGTCCGACGCGGCGATGATCTGCAGCTCGCCGTGGGCGTCCACGAGCAGGATGCCCGCCGCCGAGACGTCCAGCAGTTCGACGCAGCGCGTGGACAGGCGCTGCAGCAGGTCGATGACGTCGAAGTCCTCGACGAGAGAGTCCGCGACCTCCACGAAGATCTCGGCCAGACGTTGTTCGCGGGCCATGCCGATCATCCCTTTCCGTCGCCGGGCGAGTACGGCCCGTTCATGTCGTCGTCCAAGCCGTCGCCGTTGCCGGAGGCGTCGTTGTTGCCGTTGATGTCGTCGTCGTTGAAGCGGAGTCTGCGGGCGACCACGTCGTCCGCGACCTCCCCGAGGGGGCGCTCGCTGCTGTAGGCGTGGGCCCGCAGGCGCAGGAGGGCCTCTTCCATCGTCACACCGAGCTGGACGCTGATCATTCCCGTGGCCTGGTGCACCGCCGCGCGATGCAGCCCGGTCGGCCGGTCCAGGAGCAGGCCGAGCGCCGGGCCGCCGTTGCCGCTCCCGTTCCTGCTCCCGCGCCCGTCCCCGTTCAGGAGTGCGCCGGTCAGGGCGGCGGCCAGGGCGGTCGCGTCCGTACTCTGCTGGACGGACATGGTCCGGTCGCCGTCGCAGAGTACGGTCAGTACACCGAGCCGGATGGCCCCGATGCCCAGCGGGAAGCAGCACACCCCTTGGACGCCCATGTCCCGCGCGGGCGGCAGCAGCGCGGGCCACCGATCAGGGCGTACGCGGTCCAGGTCCGGTTCCATGACGGGGGATCCGGTGCGCACCGCGTCCGGGCCCGGGCCCTCGCCCAGCGTGAACTGGAGTTCCTCGAAACGGGCGCTCACCTCGGGATGGCACCAGAGGGGCTCGGCCATCCTGCCGTTGCCCACGAGCAGCGACAGTGCGACACCCTCGGCGCCCAGCGCCAGCGCGCACGCCCGGGCCGGATCACCGCGCCCGCCGAGGCGCAGCGACCGGAGAACGTCGGCCATGCCGTCGCTGATCACCGGTATCCGTCCAGCCGCGGCCGGGAGCCTCGGTTCGAGGCACCGACCGGCTTGCGTCGTAACCCTACGCGGATCGGTTCTCCGTCGCGTTCCACTGTTCCGGGTCGTCGGCGGGTATGCCCCGCCAGGCGTCCCGGGCACTGGCGTACCGGGGGAAGCGATCGACGACCGCGCCGGCCCGGAACACCAGACCTATGCACGGGCGGGCGTAGACGACCCGGGTCCAGCCGCGCCGCGACCGGCAGTCGTCCCAGGCCGCGCACAGCGGGTCCAGAGCGCTGCCGTCCATGAACGTCACGGCGCTCAGGTCGACGATGAGGAAGAGGCGCCCGGTGCCTCGGCGGCCTTCCTCCAGGTCACGGGTGAAGCCCGGGGCCGTCGAAAGGTCCAGTTCGCCGCTCGCCCCGACCACACAGCACTCGTCGAACAGGCTGGGATGCGGGCCCATGTGCCCCATCTCCTCTGGCTGTGGAGCGGCCCGGTGGAGTCGCTCCGTGGAGAAGCCGCGGTGGAACGGCGCCTCCAGGGTGGCTTTCGCCTTGCGCAGAGCCTCAGTTGCGCGGAACGGGACTTCACGGAGAGGGCCGGGGACACGGGCTGCCGTACGGCGAGCGTACTGCCGGGGAGGAGGTGCCCGTAGTGCTGCTTCCGGTATCCGTCGGGTGGGCGCTCGAAGAGGCCGTACTTGGCCGGTACCCGACCGGTTCCCGACGGCTGGGTGCCGAAGCGGCAAGGTCCATGCGGAAGTTGACGCGGGCCGAGACCTCGCAAACCGTACGGTCTCGGCAGCCTCGTTCACCGACGGTCAAGGTACGGTGGGGGAACCGAGGGCATGTCGTACACCGGTGTTCGAGCCGGTCTCGTCCTCGGCGCACGACGACGCCGGGCAGATCAGAGCCCGGGGCAGGGTCCGCCCCATGGCCGGTTGAAGTCGTTCATGTCCGCCGGTCGAGCCCCGGCGTCGGGGCGGCACACGACCCTGACCGCACGCTCCGCGCCGGCGAGTCACCGAACCGCTGAGCCGTCGAACGACCGAGCCGTCGAACCACTGAGTCAGTCAGCCCGCTGAACCGCTGAGTGACCGAACCACTGAGCCACCGATACGTCGGCTCAGGGAAGCACGAAGGCACCGGGGCATCGAGGCCAAGGAGCCACCTGTCACCCGGCTCGACCGAGCCGCAGGAGAAGAGAGCCCGTTCCGTCGCGCGGTCCGCCGTGTCCGCCGCGAACGAACCACCGGCACGCCGTAGTCGTGCCCCAGACAGGAGCGCTCCATGACCACCGTCCCCGTCCTCGAACCCCTGCCCTCGCAGCCCCTCGCCCGCCTCCGCCTGGCCCCGCACAGCTCCCTGCCTCGCCGTATCGACGGGGCGTGGTGGCCCCACTCGCGCGATCTGCTGGCCGAACTTCCGCTGCTGATCGGCGCCTTGCCCCGTACGTGGGGACAGATCACCGGCGTCACCGTGAACACGGCGATGTGGGCGGCGTCGCCCGGCCGGATGCTCGTCGCCAACCACGTCGTACGGCTGAGCCGGTCCGCCGGGTCACACGGCCGGCACACCGTCTGCCTGGTCAGTCCGGGCCGGGGCCGCTGGGACCTGCTGGTCGTGCCCCCGGAGGTCGACGCGGCGGACGCGGAGCCGCTGATGGCGGCCGCGGCGGCGGGCCTGCGCCCGTCTCACTGACGGTCCGCAGCGAACCGTCGTGGTCTGCAGCGAACCGTCGCGGGCCGTGGCGAACTGCCTTGGTCCACCGCGGACCGTCGTGGACAGGCGCGGATCACCGCAGTGGCCTGCGGATCCATACCTCGCGGACGGCCGACGGGGAGTGGGGCGCGAGGACGCCCAGCTTCGACCAGCCCCAGGCGCGCACGGTCTCCTGGGCGGCGTTCGCCGGACCACTGCCGCCGTCACCACCGTCTCCACCGTCGGGTCGCTCCAGGTCCACGGCCGCGACGACCAGATCGGCTTCGAGCCGGGCCAGCAGCCGTTCGCCCAGGAGGGTCGCGACGCCGTGCCTGCGGTGGGCCGGCAGCACCATCAGCTCGGCGAGCAGGAAGGTACGGCCCGAGGCGGTGAGTTCCTCGATGTCCGTGGGCAGTTCCCCACGGAAGTCGGACCACCACTCGCCGGTCCGCTCGACCCGGAACCCGTACGCGCAGCCGACCAGCCCGCCCGCGTCGGCGACCATCATGTCGAAGCCGAGGCGCTGCACATGCTGTTCGAACCGGTCCAGGAAGCCCTGGCGGTCGCGGTATTCGGCCCCCGCGGCACCACGGTACGCCGTGACGTACACGTCCGCGACGGCTGCCCGCTGCTGCTCGGCCTGCCACCGGGACAGTCTGCGCAAGTACACCTCGGTCATACGGGTCCTCCCCCGGCCGCGCGGGATGGTCATCCCCCGACTCGGCATCATCACAGCAGGAGCCGCCGGGGTAAACGGGGCGTCGGGATCAACCGCGTGCCGCCCGGCCCGCAGGTGGCGGCGCCCGTACGGGCATACGGGACGTACGGACACGGGGCTATCCAGAACAGGCGGCCGGGCCTAGGCTCGGACCCGAGTGATGAGTGAGGCTCCTCGGGAGCCGCCACAGCATCGAGGCCGTGTTCACCGGCTTCTCGCGCGCCCCTTGTCCCCGGGCGCATCCGCCCCCTGTCCCCGGGTGTCCGGACGAGGCGGTCTCCACCGCCGAGACAACTTCCGTATCCCCGCCGCCCCTTCGCGGCAGGGCCCTCGACCACGTGTCCCTTGCGGACCCCGCCACGGCGCACTCCCGCGTGCCGCGGCGACCCATGAGGGATCCCCTGCCCTGCAACCCGCCGACCGGGGGGTGGCGCGCCAGGGCGGTGTGGTCGCCGCCGGTACACCACTGGCGGCGACCACCACACCACGGAGGACGGTCGTACACGGTCGTACGAGGACTAGCCGACCGGCACCGGGGTCACCACCGCGGCCAGCGGATACGCGCCCGTCCCGAGGGCGGTGCCGACCGTGCCGCCGGCCGTCGTGACCGGCACGAGTTCACCGGCGTCGGCGGTCGTGACGTACGCCGTGCTCCCGTTCCAGTCGAGCGCCACGTCGAACGCGGACCTGCCGACGGTGACCGGGGTGCCGGGGGCACCGGTGACCGTGTCGACGGGGGTGACCCGGTCGCCCGTGCTCGCGCTGACCCACAGCGTGCGCCCGTCCGGGGAGAGGGCGAGCCCGTACGCCTGCTGTCCGTTGACCAGGAGCGTCGGGCGGGTGTCGTTGGTGGCTGTGTCGATGTCTTGTAGGGGGAGTCGGCGAGGTCGGAGTACTCGGTCGGCACCATCTCCAACGGCGCGAGGTCGGAATGCGCGTCGACGAAGTCGTCGACGACCGAGTTGAGCAGAGAGGCCTGGGCGGTCCCCGCCGCACCACCCCCACTGCCGTACGCATCCCCGTCCTCGGCGCAGTTCCAGGAGGTGTAGCTGATGTCGTCCAGCGGCACGGCGAACGACCGCACCCCGATGGCGTACAACGACTCGAACTTCGCGACGAGTGCCTTCGCGTCGGCGGCCGAGGAGTAGCAGACGGACAGCCCGGGCGAGAGGGCGTAGGTGAAGCGGACATGGTTCGCGGCGGCGCGGTCGACGAGCTCCTTGAGCGTCGCGAGCCGTTCGACGGGGTACTCGTCCCGCCACTTCGCCCGCAGATACGGGTCGTCCTTGGGGGAGTAGACGTACACGTTCTGCTTGGTACGCCCGTAGAAGTCCAGCTGCGACAGCCGGTCCTGCTGCGACCAGGGCGCCCCGTAGAACCCCTCGACCACACCGCGGAGTGCGGCGGCGGGCCAGTCGCGGACGGTGACGTCGGGCACGGCCTTCCCTCGTCCGACCAGCTGACGGAAGGTCTGCGCGGCGTAGTACGTACCGGTGACGTCCACCCCGGACAGCGCGACCCGCCCCCGCCCGGCCGCAACCGCGTACCCACCGGCCGGCAGCCCACCGGGCGACTCGGCCCCGAGCCGCTCCAACACCCGCGCGGTGGCGGGGTTCTCACCCGGCCCACCGACGTAGACGGTGAGGTCGGCGTCCGGCAAGGGCCGACCCGCGACGACGGTCCGAACGACCTGAGCCCCGGCGCCCCGCAGCACTTTCTCGACGAGCTTGCGCGCGGCGGGATCGGTCCGACGCCCGACGACTTCGACGACTCGCTCGGGCACACGCTGGGAGCCGTGGCCGGGGCGCAACTCTTGGGGGGCTGGGTGGACTTGGGGGAGGTGGGCGCCGACAGCGCCGGCTTCGCGGGCATGCTCGACCGCCCCGGCCGGGGTGGCTGGGGCGAGGCCCAGCGCGCCGAGGGCCAGGGCGGCGAGGAGCGGGACCGCGCCGGCCCTGGATCCAAGCTTCGACGACCGCTTCCGGCTCCGACTCCCGCTCCGGTTCACTATTTTATCCATCGGTGAAAATGGTGGTGGATGGATTCACCGGGGGCAAGACCGCGTGGCTGACGTGCCGAAGGGCGGCCAGGGCGACCAGGGCGGCCAGGGCGGCTGGTGCACTCGGTCGAACTCGTCGGCGAGTATGCCCAGGAGGACGAGATCGTGGTGCCGGCCGGCGAGGAACACGTGATCGCGGAGGCGCCCCTCCTCGACGAAGCCGAGCCGGTGATGGAGCGCCAACGACCCCTGGTTGTAGGCGAAGACGCGGGCTTCGCACTTGTGATACCGCCGCTCGGCGAACATGTACCGCAGCAACATCACCACGGCTTCCGCCGCGTACCCCTTGCGCCGATGATCCGCCCCGACCGTGACGCCGTACTCGAAGCGACCTGCCTGCGGATCGGCATGGTTGGAGGAGACGGCGCCGACCATCTCCCCGGTGTCGAGAGCCTCGATCGCCAGCCGAAAACAGTCACCGTCGGTCTCGGCGGCGGCCTGCTCCTTGGCCCAGGCGCGATACCCCTCGGCGGAACGGGGCGGACCCACCGCATCCCCCAACCGCTCCTCATCCACAGCGAACCCCATGAACCCGGTCCAGTCGTCGGGCTCGATCCCGCGCAGCCGTATCCGCGTGCCTGTCCAGAACGATGTCATCCACCATTGGATCAAGAGAGGACACCGGGAGTCCAGGTCGCACGGGAGATCATCACGCGGCCGTGGCGCACCTGGAAGCGGTCGTGATGCGCGGCATCAGTTGATGCGGCCGCAGCAGGTCAGAGTCGGATGACCACCAGTGCCGTGTCGTCGTCCGGGCCCCGGCGGGGGGCCGGGACCAGGTCCGTCAGGATTGCGTCTGCCAGGGGTTCGGGGGGCAGGGTGTGGTGGCGTTCGAGGCTGTGGGCCAGGCGGTGCAGGCCGTGGTCGATGTCCTCGCCGCGGCGTTCGATGAGGCCGTCGGTGTAGAGGACGAGGGTGGCACCGGGGGTGTAGGACACCGTCGCCTGGGTGCGGGGGATGGTGTCGTCGGAGGCGGCCAGGGGCGGGTCGGTGGCCGTGTCCAGTAGTTCGACCGTTCCGTCGGGGTGGGCCAGGAGTGGGGGCGGGTGGCCTGCGCAGCTGTACGGGACCGTGTGGGCGGCCCGGTCGATCACGGCCTGGACGGCTGTCGTGGCCAGCGCGCCCTCGACGGTGTGCGCGTGCTGCGCGAGGGTCGTGAGCGCGTCGGCGGGCCGGCCGGTCGCGCGGATCGCCGCGCTCAGGGCGCTGCGCAGCTGGCCCATGACGCCGGCCGCCTCCAGGCCGTGCCCGACGACGTCGCCGACCGCCGCGGCCAGCAGGTCCCCGTCGAGGTCGATCAGGTCGTACCAGTCGCCGCAGACGTTGAGGAAGCTGGCCGCGGGCTGGTAGCGGACGGCGGCGAAGTCGTGCCGCGGCAGCGTGGTGCCGGGCAGCATGGCGCGCTGCAGCGTGACGGCGACCTCGTGCGTGCGGGCGTGGGCCTTGCGCAGCTCCTCGTTGAGTTCCTGCAGCTCCTGGGAGCGGGTCAGGAGGTCGGCGGTCATCGCGTCCTCTTGACTGAGCGTGGTGGGGGAGGCGTGCTGGGTGCCCGGCGTCCGGGTGGCGGCCTCGCGGGCGCGGACCAGGGCCGTGACCTCCTCGACCCGGTGGGCGATGAGCGTCACCCGCCCCTCGGCGTCGAGGACCGGGATGTTGACCGTGCTCCAGTAACGCTCCTCGAACACGCCCGGTCGGTCGGTCACCTCGACGTCGTACTTCTGCAGGGCCATGGTGTCCCGCTCGCCGGTGGCGAGCAGCCGTTCGAGCGACCTACGCAGGGTCCGGGCGCCGGTGGCGTCGTCGGAGGGGCTGTCGGGAAACACGTCGAACAGGAACCGGCCGACCAGCTCGTCGAGGCCACGGCCTGAGATCTGCACATAGGCCCGGTTCGCACCGAGGATCGTCAGGTCGGGCGCGAGCAGCATGACCGGGCTGGGCAGGGCCTGGAAGACCTTCGCGAAGTCGATGTCGATGTCGATGTCGATGTTGACGTCGACATCGGGAGAGGGGGGAGGGGAGCGGGTGCGGGAGCTGGGGTGGGTGATGTTCGGATCGGGATCCGCAATCGGCTCGGCGTCGGCGTCCGCCTCGACGTCGGGGTCCGTCCTGATGCCCGGGCTCTCTCTCCCACCAGGCGCATCACTGTCGCTCATGCCACCATGTCTACTCCCTCCCCCGGCCCCGTGCGACCCGGTCCCGGAACAGGCCCCCTGCGCAGGGACCCGAGGCGCGCAGGCGTGCGATTCGGCCAGTGTTTGCCGCATCGGCCCGGCGCCCGCCCGCACC
>NZ_JAPWHT010000260.1:0-14299 GCF_027270795.1 Streptomyces sp. ActVer | reverse complement strand
CGTTCAGGCCGATGCGGGGGTCTGGGGGCGGCAGCCCCCAGGGACGGGACGGGTAAGGGCGGCGGGGGCGAGGAAAGCAAGCGCTTAGACAAATGCGGTCCGAGTCACACACCCACACCCGTGACCTCACCCATACGTACGGGTAACTTCCCAGACAGGTCCGCCTACACCCCCGTTACTCCCGCCCGCCACCCGACCACCACCCCTCAACGAGGCGCTGCGCGCCGCCCCTTCCCATTGGAGCCGTAGATGCCCGAAGCCGTGATCGTCTCGACCGCCCGCTCCCCCATCGGCCGCGCTTTCAAGGGCTCCCTCAAGGACCTGCGCCCGGACGACCTCACCGCCACGATCATCCAGGCCGCCCTCGCCAAGGTCCCCGAGCTGGACCCCAAGGACATCGAGGACCTGATGCTCGGCTGCGGCCTCCCCGGCGGGGAGCAGGGCAGCAACCTCGGCCGCATCGTCGCCGTACAGATGGGGATGGACCACCTCCCCGGCTGCACGATCACCCGTTACTGTTCCTCGTCGCTCCAGACGACCCGCATGGCCCTGCACGCCATCAAGGCGGGCGAGGGCGACGTCTTCATCTCGGCGGGCGTGGAGATGGTGTCCCGCTTCACGAAGGGCAACTCCGACAGCCTCCCGGACACACACAACCCCCTCTTCGCGGACGCGGAGGCCCGCACCGCGGAGGTCGCCGCCAGCGAGGGCGCGAGCTGGCACGACCCGCGCGAGGACGGCATCGTCCCCGACCCGTACATCGCCATGGGCCAGACCGCGGAGAACCTCGCCCGCATCAAGGGCGTCACCCGCCAGGACATGGACGAGTTCGGCGTCCGCTCGCAGAACCTCGCCGAGGAAGCCATCAAGAACGGCTTCTGGGAGCGCGAGATCACCCCGGTCACGACCCCGGACGGCACGGTCGTCTCGAAGGACGACGGCCCCCGCGCCGGCGTCACCCTCGAAGGTGTCCAGGGCCTCAAGCCGGTCTTCCGCCCGGACGGACTCGTCACGGCGGGCAACTGCTGCCCGCTGAACGACGGCGCCGCCGCCGTGGTGATCATGTCCGACACGAAGGCCCGCGAGCTCGGCCTGACCCCCCTCGCCCGGGTCGTCTCGACCGGCGTCACCGGCCTCTCCCCCGAGATCATGGGCCTCGGCCCGGTCGAGGCGTCGAAGCAGGCCCTGAGCCGCGCCGGCCTGACCGTCGACGACATCGACCTGTTCGAGATCAACGAGGCGTTCGCCGCCCAGGTGATCCCCTCCTACCGCGACCTGAACATCCCGCTGGACAAGCTGAACGTGAACGGCGGCGCGATCGCGGTCGGCCACCCCTTCGGCATGACCGGCGCCCGCATCACCGGCACGCTCATCAACTCCCTCCAGTTCCACGACAAGCAGTTCGGCCTGGAGACGATGTGCGTCGGCGGCGGCCAGGGCATGGCGATGGTCATCGAGCGCCTGAGCTAGTAGCCGGATCCACCACGGCCGCCGGCGCCCGAACCGAAGCGCCGCCGCTGTAACCGCAGTTGAACTCAGCGTGACCGAATCGGCCCGGAACCCCACAACCACCGGGGCTACGGGCCGATTTGTGATCCAATCTCCCCCAGGATGTGACCTATCTCCCTCTGGAGAGGGATTTACGCAGGTCAGAGCCGTTACGCAACCAAACATCAGGCCTAAAGTCCTGTCCCTTTCGTGACGTTACGCACTGACAGCTGGTTAGTCCGCCCTTCAAGCTGATGTAGGAAGTCGGGGGTCGACTTTGAACCGGGAGTACGTCAGTGAGCACCACGTCTCTTGCTCTGCTGCTCGCCACAGCCGCCACCACGGCCGTGGGCGTCGCCGTTCTGCGCACCCTGCTGGCGCTGCGCCGACAGGTGGCGGCCCTGCACACCCAGCTCGCCGACAGCCGCGCCACGGCCGTCCGCGGTCTCGTGCCGTCCGCGCGCTCGACCACGGACACGGACGAGATACGTGCCGCCGTGGCCGAGGCGCTCGCCGAGGAGCGGGAGCGGGAGCTCGCCGAGGCCCGGGCGTTCTGGGCCGCCCAGGAGGCGCGTGACGCCTCGGACTCGCCCACTCTGCTCGGCCTGCCGGACAGCGATCTGTTCCTGCCGCGCCAGTCGGACTTCGCGGGCCTCGAACACCTGGAGCCGGTGACCGAGCCTGCCGCCGACGCCGACGAGTTCGCCGGGGACTCCCCCGAACTGGCCGCGGCCCGCCGCCGTCACCCCTCGCACCCGGACTTCGTACCGGTCCAGTCACCGGTCGTGAACGACCACGAACGCACGGTGTCCTGCCTGGAGGAGTTGGCCGAGTCCCGCACGGAACTCACCGACATCCGCCCCGGCCCGCTCGGCACGCTCGACGTCTACGTCTTCGCCGACGGCACCACCCTGTGCATGACCCCGGGCCACCGCGAAACCGCCGACCGCCTCGCCGATTCCCTCCGCACCGGCCACCCCCCGGTCCTCCTGGGCGGCTCCGGAGTCTCAGGCGCCTACGCCCTGACCTTCGAATGCGCGAACGAGAACGTCTACGTCCTGGCGGACCGGGTCATAGCCTCGCTGTAGCCCCTTTTGCCTTTAGGGGCTCAGCGGCGCGGGAACCCGCGCGGCGGGCCCCGTAAGGGGCGCGGGGAACTGCGCGCTCAGCCACAACGCACCCGCAGTCGCAGGCGAACCTCAAACCCCCGCCCTCTTCTGCGCCTCCTCAACAACCCGCACAGCATCCACGACCTCATCCCCCGTGGTCAGCACAACAGCCAAGTCATTCCCAGCCAGAGTGATCTGATCCGCCGCGGCGAACATCCCCGCATCCGGCATCTCCAGAGGCTCCCGCAAGGGGTCCTCCAACCGCTGGGCACGCAGTGCCAACTCCCTGGCCAGCCCCAGCGCTTCCGCGGCAGCCCCCCGTTGCAACCGACTCTGCGGAGCGGCCCGCAACCGGTCGGCGAAATGTTCCACGGCCCGCGTCAAAGGCGTCGTATCAAGCACGCGCCGACCCTACGCGCCTCATCTGGACTGTTGCCAACAGGCCAACGCTCAGGCACGGTGACTTGAAGGACCGGCTTACATCCCATGCGTCCGGAGGCGCCGATGTCCCAAGTCTTCTCCGAGGAGACCCATCGCAATCTGCTCGCCCGCATCCCCCATTGCACCGGTCGTGAGATCTCCGACTGGCTGCGCACCGTCGACGAAGGCCCCGCTCTCTTCCGCTTCGAGGAGAAGGTCAGCTGGCTCCGCGCCGAGCACGACCTCGCGTACGGCCACGCCAAAGCCATCATTCACGAGTACGACCTGAGGAGGGCCGCGCGCAAACTGCGCTGAGCGGTTTCGCTCTGCTCCTGCACCCGACAAAAATGGAAGGGCCCGCGAACCGTGGTTCGCGGGCCCTTCCGACTGCGGGTCCTGCTAATCGTTGCCGCTGAAGATCGCGACCAGGCGCAGCATCTCCAGGTAGATCCAGACGAGGCTCATGGTGAGGCCGAAGGCGGCCAGCCAGGACTCGTCGCGGGGGGCGCCGTAGGCGATGCCGTCCTCGATCTGCTTGAAGTCGAGCGTCAGGAAGAACGCACCGAGGACGATCGCGAGAATGCCGACGATCGCGCCCAGCGGGCCCATGCTCCGCAGCCCGCCGTCATCGGCGACACCGAAGACGACCAGCAGCAGGTTGACCGCCATGACGAGCACGAAGGCGATGGCGATGGCCATGCCGATGCGCGCGTACCGGGCGGTGACGCGGATCCAGCCCGCCTTGTAGACCAGCAGGGTGGCGCCGGACACCGCCATGGTGCCGAGCACGGCCTGGAAGGGCGCGCCACTCCACCGGCTGTTGAACATCTCGCTGATCACGCCGAGGAAAACACCCTCGAAGGCGGCGTAAGCCAGGATCAGCGGGGGCGAGGCCTTGCGCTTGAAGGCCTGTACGAGCGCGAAGACCATTGCGATCAGCGCGGAGCCGATGGCCAGGCCGAAGCTGGTCGACGTGACCGGCAGCAGCGCCCAGGCGAGCACGGCACCGACGGTGACCGTGCCGAGCGTCATGGCCGTACGCGAGACGACGTCGTCCATCGTCATGCGGCCGGCGGCGGGCGGGGCCTGCGGCGGCGCGCCGTGCTGGAGGTCCTGCGGGGCGTAAGGATTCTGCGCGTACGGGTTGCCGACCTGCGGGGCGTGCGGGGTGCCCGCGTACGGGTTCCCCTGCGTTCCGACAGCGGGGCCCCCGGCCTGCGGCGCGGTGTTGAAGCCCGCGTAGCCGTTGTCGCGGCTGAACCCCCGTCGCGAGAAGACCGGGTTGCTGCTCCTCATTTCACTCCTCCATGGCCACCCTGCGTGGCCTTGGCTCAAGAGTAATGGGTAGGCAAAAGAAAGCCTCTAGTGCCTGGGGAGGATCTTTCCCCTCTTGTGACCGGGAACACCAGGCCGAGACCCGGCATTCCCCGCACCGTTACAACGCCGGTACGCACTGTTCCGGTTCCCTCTTCCGGGGTGTCTCACTCCAGCGGGAAGCCCGTGTATCCCTCGGCGAGGTCCTGCTCGGCGGCCCGCGCGCCGGCGATCCGCGCCAGCCGGGCGAGCTGGATCCGGTCCTCGAAGGGCGTCGCGTCGGCAGGCCGGTGCAGCAGCGTCGTCATCTCGTACGAGAACCGCTCGGCCTGCCACACCCGCCGCAGACAGGTCTCGGAGTACGCGTCGAGCAGTTCGGCCGACCCGGTCTCCCGCTCGTACGCCAGGGCCCGCGCGAAGGTGACCACGTCACCGACCGCGAGGTTCAGCCCCTTGGCGCCGGTCGGCGGCACGATGTGGGCGGCGTCACCGGCGAGGAAGAGCCGCCCGTACCGCATCGGCTCGTGCACATGGCTGCGCATGGGTGTGACGGACTTCTGGGTGATGGGCCCCCGCTCCAGCCGCCAGCCGTCCCCCGTCTCGAACCGCCGCTCCAGCTCGTCCCAGATCTCCTCGTCGGCCCACTCCTCGGCGTCCGTGCCCTCGGGCACCTGGAGGTAGAGCCGCGAGACGACGGGCGACCGCATGGACAGCAGGGCGAAGCCACGGTCGTGCCGGGCGTAGACGAGCTCGTCGTGCGAGGGCGGCACATCGGCGAGGATCCCGAGCCACCCGAACGGGTAAGTCCGCTCGAAGACCCGGGTGAGCTCGGCAGGAATGGCCTTGCGGGCGACCCCCCAGAAACCATCGCACCCGACCACGTACGAGCACTCCAGCACGTCCTCGCGCCCTTCATGCCGAAAACGCACCCGCGGAGCTTCACTCGCCGCCCCCTCCACGGCGAGGGCCTCCGCCTCGAAGAGGAGCGGCCCGCCCTCCTTGAGCTGAAGCGCGATGAGGTCCTTGCACACCTCGGTCTGGGCGTAGACCATCACGGACCGCCCACCGGTCAGAGCGGGAAAGTCGACCCGGTGCCGCCGCCGGTCGAACCGCAGCTCGATGCCGTCGTGCCGGAGCCCCTCACGGTCCATGCGCTCACCGGCACCCGCCGCCCGCAGCACGTCCACGGTCCCCTGCTCCAGGATCCCGGCCCGCTGCCGATGCTCCACATAGGCCCGGTCCCGGCTCTCCAGCACGACGGAGTCGATCCCCGCGTTGTGCAGCAGCCGCGCCAGCAGCAGCCCGGCCGGTCCGGCCCCGATGATCCCGACGGTGGTACGCATCGACTCGCCCCTTCGCGCTACGAAACTGAAGTGAGCGACCCTCATCGCGTTCGCCCAGTGAACCAAACTTCACCAAATCACTACGGTGAGTCTCCGACGGGCAGAACCCGCTGTCAACGGTTGTGAGGTGAAGTCTTCAATGAAGGATGCACCCTTCATTGGGATACGCCGGAAAAAGCGGAAGTGTCGGAGGTGCCCGGAACCGGACTTGAACCGGTACGCCCGCGAGGGGCAGCGAGGTTTAAGCTCGCCGTGTCTGCATTCCACCATCCGGGCAGGCCATGGGCTCCGCGTCGAGTGTTCCGAGCCTATCGGGACAGATCCCCCGAACAGCGGAAGGGCAGCCCGATGTTGTCTTATTTTATTGACGTCTGAGGGTGCATCAGCCCACGGTACGCGCCATCAGCACATGCCAAATGCCGTTCGGCCGAAGCTTGACGGCGTATGGGGAATGACGTGATTTCACCGCCCGAACGAGCGGAACCTGACGAACCGTCGCCGATTCCCTCTCAGGGACGGACGTCATCCCCAGGTATGACACGGGCTCGCCGGGTCCGACCCAAGGCTGCCTTCGGAACCGGAACAGCGGGTGACTACACGGCGCCGATCGACGCCGACGATGGAACTGTCGTCCTCACTCGTCGTCGTACCGACAAGGAGCACCCTTCCGTGACCACCACGCCCCTCGCCGACCGTGCCACCACGGTGGCCGCCCGCGCCTCGGAACTGTCCAAGGTCTACGGACAGGGGGAGACCCAGGTGGTCGCCCTGGACCGGGTCTCCGTCGACTTCCGGCAGGCCGAGTTCACCGCGATCATGGGCCCCTCCGGCTCCGGCAAGTCCACGCTGATGCACTGCGTGGCGGGCCTGGACAGCTTCTCCTCCGGCTCGGTCCGCATCGGCGACACCGAACTCGGCTCCCTCAAGGACAAGCAGCTGACCAAGCTGCGCCGGGACAAGATCGGCTTCATCTTCCAGGCGTTCAACCTCCTGCCGACCCTCACCGCCCTGGAGAACATCACCCTCCCCATGGACATCGCGGGCCGCAAGCCGGACAAGGAGTGGCTCAACAACGTGATCCGGATGGTGGGCCTGGCCGACCGCCTCTCCCACCGTCCCACCGAGCTCTCCGGCGGCCAGCAGCAGCGCGTCGCCGTGGCCCGCGCGCTGGCGTCCCGCCCGGACATCATCTTCGGCGACGAGCCCACCGGAAACCTGGACTCGCGATCGGGTGCCGAGGTGCTGGGCTTCCTCCGCAACTCAGTACGGGAGATGGGGCAGACCGTCGTCATGGTCACCCACGACCCGGTGGCCGCGGCGTACGCGGACCGCGTGATCTTCCTGGCCGACGGGCGGATCGTCGACGAGATGCTCTCGCCGACCGCCGACGGCGTCCTCGACCGGATGAAGGCCTTCGACGCCAAGGGCCGTACGAGCTAGCCGACAACGCGCCCTCGCGCCCCGCCGCGTCTCGTCCCGCCTCCTCCTCCACCAGGACAGAAACCCATGTTCCGTACCGCCCTGCGCAACGTCCTCGCGCACAAGGCCAGGCTGTTGATGACCGTGCTCGCCGTCATGCTCGGCGTCGCCTTCGTCTCCGGCACCCTGGTCTTCACCGACACCTTCGGCAACGCCTACAAGAACAAGTCGGCGAAGAGCTTCGACCACGTCTCGGTCGCCATACAGCCCGAAGGCGGCTCCTACTACGAGTCCGGTGACGACGGCGAGGCCAAGAAGCCGCCGCGGCTGACCGACGCCCTCCTGAAGAAGACCCAGAACCTGCCCGGCGCCGACTCGGCGATCGGCGGCGTCATGGACTTCACCGCGCTCGCCGACAAGGACGGCAAGCTCGTAGGCGGCGACTGGGGCACCTCCGGTGCCAACTACTACCCCGGCAAGGACGGCAAGGACCCCCGCTACGACTTCACCGAGGGCGCGGCACCCAAGTCCGCCGGTGAGATCGCGCTCGACTCCAGGACCGCCGGACGCACCGGCTACAAGGTCGGTGACACGGTCCGCTACTCCACCGACGGCCCGGTGAGGCAGGCGAGGATCAGCGGCGTCTTCGACACCGAGGACGGCAGCGTCCTCGCGGGCGGCAGCCTGGTGGTGTTCGACAACGACACCGCCATGAAGGTCCTCGGCAAGAGCCAGTACGACGAGATCGACGTGAAGGCCGCCGCGGGCACCTCCGAGACGGCGCTGAAGAGCTCGGTCGAGAAGATCCTGCCGAAGGAGACGGTCGCCCTCTCCGGTGCCCAGCTCTCCGACGACCAGGAGGCGATGATCGAGGAGCAGACCAGTGCGATGAGCCAGGTCCTGCTCATCTTCGCGGGCATCGCCCTGTTCGTCGGCATCTTCATCATCGCCAACACCTTCACCATGCTGGTCGCCCAGCGCACCAAGGAGCTGGCCCTGATGCGCGCCATCGGCGCCTCGCGCCGCCAGGTGACGCGCTCCGTGCTCATCGAGGCGTTCCTCGTGGGCCTGGCGGCCGCGGTGACCGGCTTCGCGCTCGGCATCGGCGTGGCCATGGGCCTGGAGTCCCTGATGAACTCCGCGGGCGCCTCCCTGCCCGACGGGCCGCTCGTCATCGCCCCGACCACGATCGTCGTCGCGCTGGTCATCGGCGTGGTCGTGACCATGCTGGCCGCCTGGCTGCCGGGCCGCCGCGCCGCGAAGATCCCGCCGGTCGCCGCGATGAACAGCGTCCACGCGACGCCGACCACGCGCGGTCTCGTCGTCCGCAACACCCTCGGCTCGGTCATCGTCGCCCTCGGCGCGGTCATGCTGTTCATGGACGACAACTACGTGAAGGCCGGCGGCGCCGGAGTGATCCTCGTCGGTGTCATCGTCCTCACGCCGCTCCTGTCGCGCCCGTTCATCGCCGCGTCGGCCCCGCTCCTGAAGCCGTTCGGCGTCACGGGCAAGCTGTCCCGGCTCAACGCGGTGCGCAACCCGCGCCGCACGGCCTCCACCGCCTCGGCCCTGATGATCGGCCTGACCCTCATCACGGCGATGACGGTGGTCGCGACCTCCATGGGCAGCGCCATCAACAAGATGGCCTCGGACTCCCTGAAGGCCGACTACACCGTCTCCATGGCGAACTACCAGCCGCTGGCCCCCGAGGTCCGCGAGCAGCTGGACAAGCTCCCCGACGTCGAGGCGAGCAGCCCGTTGCGCCCGGCCTACGGCGAGCTCGGCGACTCGTACATCGAGGTCTCCGGCGTCGACGAGAAGGCCTTCGGCAAGCTGGTGAGCCTCGACTTCACCAGCGGCTCCCTCGCGAACCTGACCGGCGCCTCCACACTGGTCGACAAGGAGACCGCGGACGACGAGGGCCTGAAGACGGGTGACACCGTCCCGGTGAAGTTCGACGACGGCGAGACGGCCCGGCTGAAGGTCGCCGGCGTCTACGAGCAGAACGAGATGCTCAACGGTCTGTTCGCGCCGCTCGCCGTGGTCGACCCGCACCTGTCGAAGGTCACCGATCAGCAGGTCATGGTGAAGATGAAGGACGGTGTCTCCGACCGGGCCGAGGACGCCATCGTCAAGGCCCTGGGCGACAACCCCGCCATCAAGATCCAGGACAAGAACGCGCTCAACAACGAGATCGCCGGCGCGATCAACCTGATGCTGAACATGCTCTACGGCCTCCTGGCGATGGCCATCCTGATCGCGGTCCTCGGTGTCATCAACACCCTGGCCATGTCGGTCTTCGAGCGGAAGCACGAGATCGGCATGATGCGGGCCATCGGTCTCGACCGCGCGAAGGTCAAGCAGATGGTGCGCCTGGAGGCGATCATCATCTCCCTGTTCGGTGCGGTGCTCGGCATCGGTCTCGGCCTCTTCATGGGCTGGGTGGCGGGCGACAGCATCTCCGGCACGGTGAAGACGTACAGCATGGAGATCCCGTTCGGCCGGATCGCCGTCTTCCTCTGCATCGCGGGCCTGGTCGGCGTCCTCGCGGCGATGTGGCCGGCGCGCAGCGCGGCGAAGCTGAACCCGCTGATGGCGATCAAGAGCGAGTAGTTGCTGGCGGTGCGCACAGGAGTGGGGCCCCGGACGAGCGTCGTCCGGGGCCCCACTCACGTACGTCCTACCGCCAGGAGCGGGCGCGCAGCGGCATCCCCGAGGTGCCGGTGTCCGGGGTCCTCACCGCCAGCACCTGGTTCACGCCGATGCGGTTGCGCTCGAAGGCGAGCGCCGAGGCGGCCATGTAGAGGCGCCAGACGCGGGCCCGGCCGGGGCTGGTGAGACGGACCGCGGTCGGCCAGTCGGCCTCCAGGTTGGCCACCCACCGGCGCAGCGTCAGCCCGTAGTGCTCACGGATCGACTCGACGTCACGGACCTCGAACCCGGCGTTCTCCAACTGGCTCACAGTCCCGCCGACCGGCTCCAGCTCCCCGTCCGGGAAGACGTACCTGTCCATGAACGCGTCGAGTTCGTACCCCGACTCGTCCCGCCACGGCCGGCGCCCGATCTGGTGGTTCAGAAGCCGCCCGCCCGGCCCGAGGAGACCGAACAGCACCCGGGCGTACTCCAGATAGCGCTCACTGCCGACGTGTTCGGCCATACCCACGGAGGAGATCGCGTCGTAGGGCCCGTCCGTGACGTCGCGGTAGTCCTGGACGCGGATCTCGATCCGGTCGGTCAGACCCTCCTCCGCGACGCGCTTGCGGGCGTACGCGGCCTGCTCCTGGGACAGGGTGACGCCGACGACGCTCACGCCGTGCTCGCGGGCGGCGTGTATGGCCATCGAACCCCAGCCGCAGCCGACGTCGAGCAGCCGCATGCCCGGCTTCAGATCGAGCTTGCGGGCGACGAGTCCGAGCTTGTCGCGCTGGGCGTCCTCAAGCGTGCCGTCCGAGGAGTCCCAGTAGGCGCACGAGTAGACCATGGAGGGCCCTAGGACGATCTCGTAGAAGTCGTTCCCCACGTCGTAGTGATGGCTGATCGCCCGTCTGTCGCTGCCCTTGGTGTGCAGGTGGGAGCGTCTGCGCACCTCCTCGCGGGGCGGGGCGGGGGGCAGGGGCGGCCCCGCCATCCGTACGAGCCCCCACACGGCGGCCCGCACGTCCGGGTCCCGCAGGGCCTCGCGCAGGGTCCGGGCGTCCTCGCCGCGCTCCCACACCAGCTCGGCCATGACGTCCAGGACGGCGTACAGATCGCCGTCCACGGTCAGGTCCCCGGCGACCCAGGCACGGGCCATGCCCAGTTCGCCAGGCTTCCAGAGCAGCCGGCGCAGGGCCCGGCGGTTCCGTACGACGAGTACGGGGCTCTCGGGCGGACCCGCCTCCGAGCCGTCCCAGGCGCGAATGCGCACCGGGAGCGGGGCTCCCAGCAACTGCTCCATCAGCGCCTTCAGCCGCAGCGCCGCGTCCTGCATGACGCACACCTCCGTGATGACGGATCCCACAGACTCCAACACCACGTAAACACCAACGGGCCCGATGCGCAGTCCCACCAAAGCGTTACATCCGAGCAAAATACATGCAGTCAACACGCAAACCACGGGGCCGGACAGGCTGGTAGTCAGCCCGTCCGGCGTTTGAGGACGAGGCCGTTCGGGCCGATCGGGGGTCTGGGGGCGCAGCCCCCAGGGACGGGACTAGGGGCGGCGGGGGCGATAAAACCCCGAAGGGGGCCTCCCGCACCACGGATGGCGGGAGGCCCCCTTCGGGGTGAAGCAGATGACCGGAGGTCAGGAGGCCTTGGCCTTCTCCTCGGTCTTGGCGGGCGCCGGCTCGGCCTTCGCGGCAACCGCCGGCGCCGGCTTCGCAGCCTCGTAGAACTCCTCACGAGGAGTCTCCATGGCCCCGAGCGACACAACCTCACGCTTCAGGAACATCGCAAGAGTCCAGTCGGCGAAGACGCGGATCTTACGGTTCCACGTCGGCATGGCCAGCCCGTGGTAACCCCGGTGCATGTACCAGGCAAGACGACCCTTGAGCTTGATCTTCATCTTGCCCATGACGATCATCGCGACGCCCTTGTGCAGGCCGAGCCCGGCGACCGCACCCTTGTTGGCGTGACTGTAGTCCTTCTGCGGGAAGCCCCGCATACCGGAGATCACGTTGTCACCGAGGACCCGGGCCTGCCGCAGCGCGTGCTGCGCGTTCGGCGGGCACCAGGCGTTCTCGTTGCCGGCCTTGCGGCCGACGAGGTCCGGCACCTGGGCGTTGTCGCCGGCGGCCCAGACGTAGTCCGTGCCCTGCACCTGGAGCGTGGTCCGGGTGTCCACGTGACCACGGGGACCGAGCGGCAGACCGAAGCGGGAGAGCACCGGGTTCGGCTTGACGCCGGCCGTCCACACGATGGTGCTGGAGTCGACCTCGAGGCCGTTCTTCAGCACCACGTGGCCGTCGACGCAGGAGTCCATGGAGGTGGAGAGGTAGACCTCGACCCCACGTCCTTCGAGGTGCTCCTTGCCGTACTGGCCGAGCTTCGGACCGACCTCGGGAAGGATCTTGTCCGCGGCGTCGACGAGGATGAACCGCATGTCCTCGCGCGACACGTTGTTGTAGTACTTGGCCGCGTCGCGGGCCATGTCCTCGACCTCGCCGATGGTCTCCGCGCCCGCGAAGCCACCGCCGACGAAGACGAAGGTGAGCGCCTTGCGCCGCACGTCCTCGTCCGTCGTGGAGTCGGCCTTGTCCAGCTGCTCAAGCACGTGGTTGCGCAGGCCGATGGCCTCCTCGATGCCCTTCATACCGATGCCCTGCTCGGCGAGGCCGGGGATCGGGAAGGTGCGCGAGACCGCGCCCATCGCGATGACGAGGTAGTCGAAAGGCAGCTCGTACGCCTCGCCCACGAGGGGGGCGATCGTGGCGACCTTGCGGTCCTGGTCGATGGTCGTGACCCGGCCGGTCAGAACTTCCGCCTTGGGCAGCACGCGTCGCAGCGGGACGACGACGTGCCGAGGCGAAATGCTGCCGGCGGCGGCTTCGGGGAGGAAGGGCTGGTAGGTCATGTACGACCGGGGGTCGACGACCGTGACGGTCGCCTCGCCGTAGCGCATCTTCTTGAGAATGCGCCGAGCTGCGTACAGGCCTACGTACCCACCGCCTACTACGAGGATCCTGGGACGCTCCGTGGTGCTCATGCCATCGAGTATCCACCTGCCCCAGGGGGGTCGCTCGTGCGCCCCTTCACAAGCTTCTTCACGCCCTCTGTTACACTGCGCGGCCCACGTGAGCGAGGTCATGGTCCAGCAGGGGAACCAGCGCCTGGTACGGGCCGTTGTCAATGCCGCGTGAGCTGCCGCTCCGGCTGTTCGACCCCTCTGAACCGGCCCCCTTTTTCATACGATCGCAGCACTCGCGGAACACTCTGTTGATCATGCTCCGGAGCCTCCCAGGGGCCCCGGGCGACCCGTAGGGACGAAAACCTCGCCCAACAGGGCCGATTCTCTTGTGAAGAACTTCACGAAGTTTTCCGACGGGGCGTTCCCGGGGCCGTTTCCAAGACCGTTCAGAGGCCTTCCGAGGCGCTCAAACGTCTCCCGACCTGCTCAGTCGAGGGGCAGTCCGGGCCGGCTTCAGGCCACGGACCACGCGATCCCGTCGAGGATGTCGTGCTCGCTCACGACCACCTCGTCCGCCCCGATCCGTTCCATGACCGAGAGCAGCACGAGGGCGCCTGCGCCGATGACGTCGACCCGGCCCGGGTGCATCGAGGGGATCGCGGCACGCTCGGCATGGGTGGCGGACAGCAGCCGCTCGGCGATCTCGCGGACACGTTCGTAGGAGACCCGGGAGTGGTGGATGGCCTCGGAGTCGTACTCCGGGAGGTCCTGGGCGATCGCCGAGATGGTGGTCACGGATCCGGCGAGCCCGACGAGCGTACGGGCCTCGCGCAGCGGCACGGACTCCTCGGCGAGGTCGAGGGCCGCCTCGATGTCGGCGCGGATCGCCTCGATCTGCTCCGGGGTAGGCGGGTCGCTGACCACTCCGTCGTGCACGAGGTGCCGTTCCGTCATCCGTACGCAGCCGATGTCGACCGAGCGGGCGGCGCGGACGTGGCCCTCGCCCACGACGAACTCCGTGGAGCCGCCGCCGATGTCCACCACGAGGTAGGGCTTGGCGAGGTCGTCGCGTCCTGCAAGCTCCTTGGTGGCGCCCGTGAACGAGAACTCCGCCTCCTGGTCGCCCGAGATGACCTCGGGCTCGACGCCCAGGATGTCGAGGACTCCTCGTACGAACTCGTCTCGGTTCTCGGCGTCGCGGGAGGCGGAGGTCGCGACGAAGCGGAGTCGCTCCGCGCCGTGTTCCTTGACGATCGCCGCGTACTCGCGGCAGGCCGCGAAGGTCCTCTCCAGCGCGTCCGGCGCCAGTCGGCCCGTGCGGTCGACGCCCTGGCCCAGGCGGACGATCGTCATCCGTCGGTCCAGGTCGACGAGTTCCCCCGTCGCCGGATCCGCGTCCGCGACGAGCAGCCGGATCGAGTTGGTACCGCAGTCGATGGCGGCGACGCGAGTCATGAGTGATGGTCTCCTGTTGCGATCGATACCCGGGGGGGCGCCTGAGGCATTTCCTCGCCCCCGCCGCCCCTACCCTCCCCCACTCTCGGCTTCGCTCGAGCGGGGGGACCCCCATCGTCCCTGACTCAGGGGCTCCGCCCCCG
>NZ_JAPWHT010000025.1:0-42340 GCF_027270795.1 Streptomyces sp. ActVer | reverse complement strand
CTCTACCCCACCCCCGACCAGCACACCTACAGCCTCACGGCCTGATCAGGAACGTCCCTGCAAAAGAGCCACACCCATCTCCGCTTCCGAGCGGGGCCGCAGCCTCGGCTGGTGGATGCTGCGGCCGTCGGGATGGTCGGGGTAGTGCTCGTCGATGATCTGCGGAACACCCGGGGTGGAGAGGTGGTGGCGCCAAATCTCCGACAGATCACCGGAGTTGGTGCGGGCGGTGATGGAAAGTTCCTCGCCGACCACCCGGCACCACACCCTCGCGCCGGTATAACCCGGCGGGGTCGAGTAGCGCACCGAGTTGAAGCTGATGGTGCGGTCCGAGCCGACCAGCCTCTCCTCGCCCAGCGCGAGCGCGAGCGGCTCGATGGGCAGGATGTGCAGGGTGGTGCGTTCGATGTCCAGGCGGTCGGCGGGTATTTGCCCGGTCGCCCGGTGACGGCGCGAGTTCACCTCATCGCACCAGGTCAGGCAGGCATCGGCGAGCTCGGCGAAGGTGTCGTAGGCGGCCAGCAGATTCGCGCTGGTGGGCACCAGGTCGGCCTTCGCGATACGGACCGTGGCCTCCGCGCCGCCCTTCGATTCAGGATCATAAGGGACGCAGCTGACCACCTGGCAGCCGTAATGCCGGCCCGCGGCGACCATCTGCGGATGACGTACCGGGATCCCGGCGATGTGCTCGACGGTGACCGTCTTCGCGTTGTCGGTCAGGACATACGTCGGCGCTCCGCCGATCCGCCGCAGCGTGGTGTCCAGGCAGGCCACCAAAGTGCCCAACGTGCAGTCCCAGACCGGGATCACGACCCGGAACCGCGACCAGGACAGCCATGCGCAGAACAGCCAGGTCCGTCGGCCGCCGATCCGCGGGCCCTCGCCCCAGTCGAACTGCAGCCACCGGCCCGGCTCGGGAATCCACGGCCGATACGTCCGGCGTTTGCCCGCCTTCCACGCGCTCTTCGACGCGTTCACCGCCCGCCTCGTCGAACGCTCGCTGCCCCGATAGCCCATCTTCACGAGCTTCTCGTGGACCACATCGGCGCGGATCGTCGCCTTCGACTGCTCGACCCACTCCTCGACCTTCTCCCCGAACGCATCGATCATCTTCGGCCGCGGCTCTCGCTCATAAGGATTGCGCCCGCCGTTGCGGGCCTCGACATACCGCTTGACCGTCTTCGGGTCGTGCCCCGTCAAGGCCGCTGCCGACCAGACCGTCCCGGTCAGGTCGTACGCCTCAAGGATTTCCATAATCTCCGTGTCAGACTTCGTCACAGGACCTCTCCGGCCGGTAGCTGATGCGCGCAAACACCAGCAAACGGTCGGAGGGGTCTCCTCCAGTTAAGGAAGTGATCAGGAACACCACTGGTCAGACGGCCGCACACCTGGAATTCCGGGGCTCTTCCAAGATTTTCGTGAAGCCGGTCGTGCTTCTGTGCGCCGGTGACGCTCCGTCACTCGGTGGCGGACGCTCAACGGGTGTACTGAGCTGCTGAAGACGCTGTTGCCGCACCTCAACGGGGTGCTTGTGGAAGGTGTGGTGGTCGAGGAAGGTTTGCTACGCATCGTGGCGAGAAGTCGAGATGATCTCTCGGTCCCGTGCCCGGGGTGTCGGCTGGTTTCGGTGCGACGACACAGTCGGTACGGCCGTCTCCTCGCCGATGGTGCGATCGGCGGGCGATCGGTGGTCATTGCGCTGTCGGTGCGTCGGCTGTTCTGCGACAACGCCGGTTGCCCGCGCGTGACTTTCGCCGAGCAGGTGGCGGACTTGACCTTCCGGTACGGACGTCGGACGCCCGCCCTGCGTCGCATTCTGGAGGCGGTTGGGGTGGTGCTGGCGGGACTGCCTGGGGCCCGCATATCCTCGGTGCTATCTGCGCCGGTCAGCCGGACCACGATGTTGTCGCTGGTCATGGCTCTGCCTGAACCACCGGCCGGAACACCCCGGGTCCTTGGGGTCGATGATTTCGCCCTCAAGAAGGGGCACTGCTACGGCAGTGTCATCGTCGATTGCGAGAGCCACGCGCCGATCGACCTGCTGTCCGACCGGGACGCCGAGACCTTCGCAGCATGGCTCACCGAGCACCCGGGTGTGGAGATCATTTGCAGGGACAGAGCGACGGCATACGCCACTGCGGCCCGCGCCGCAGCCCCCGAAGCCCTGCAGGTCGCGGACCGCTTTCACCTGTGGAAGAACCTCTGCGAAGCCGTCGAGAAGGACATCTCCGCGCACCGATCCTGCCTGCTCAACGCCGCATTCAAGACTGAAGTTTCGGTCCCAGAGGCAGAACCCGAAGCAGAGGAGGCCGCGCCGGAGGGACGCCGTGAGATGCAGCGGCGGGAACGTCATGAGGCGGTCCACGCGCTCTACGACAAGGGGGTGGGCATCTGCACCATCGTCAAGGAGCTGAAGCTGGACTACAAGACGGTCCAGAAGTACGCGCTCGCTGCCCGCGTCGAAGACATACCCGTCAGCGACGGGCACCGTGACACCGCGATCCGCCCGTATCTCTCCTACCTGCACGAACGCTGGAACGAGGGTTGCACCGAAGCCAAGCAGCTCCACGCGGAACTCCGCGAGCAGGGCTATCTCGGCAGTGCCCGGACCGTCCGCCGTCATCTGCAACCACTCCGGGCTGCGGGCCGCAGCGCACCGCTGGTTCCCGACATCCCGACCGTCCGCCAGGCCACCAACCTTCTCACCCGCCACCCCGACACCCTCGACGCCGACCAGGCTCTCACCCGCAAACGGGTGCTGGGCTGCTGCCCCGAAATGGCCGAGGCCGCCGTCCACATCGAGGACTTCGCCAAGATGCTCACCCAGCTCGAAGGGCAACGCCTGCCGGACTGGATCGAAACGGTGCAGGCCAGCGCGTTGACCGCGCTCAGCGGCTTCGCCCGTAACCTGCGCAACGACCTCGACGCTGTCATCCGCGGACTGAGCACGACCTGGAGCTCAGGGGTAGTTGAGGGGCGCGTGACGGACATCAAGGCGATCAAACGGCAAATGGGAGGGCGCGCCGGACTTCCGCTGCTGAGAAAACGCGTCCTGCTCGTCGCCGCCAGTCGACGACCACACAGGGTGACGAGCATGACGGCCGCATAGCCGGCTCACGAAAATCTTGGAAGAGCCACTTTGCCACGGCCGCCGTCAAGGTGCGCCGTGAGTGTGTGCGAGGCCGATCGTGTAGGCGAATCCAGGACCGATCTCGTCCTCGGGAACCAACGGACGCAGCCAGGTGGGCTTGGAGCCACGCGGGGCCTGGACGAACAGGCGGGGCGCTACGGCTGGAGCGTCCATCCCCCCTTCGGCAGTCGGCTCGCGGTTGCCCCTTGTGTGATCAGCGACGAGCCTCCATTATCAGGAATCCTGATACTTTAAGTTTGTAGCGATAGGGTGTAGCCATGTCATTCAGGCCCAGGATCCAGGCCAGAGGGGTTCAGCTGTTGCTCGGCCGAATGATGAGCCGCGTGCACAAGGATCTGCGCTTCACCGACATCCCGAAGCGCACGGAATCCATCCGGGTGGAGACCGGCTCCGGACTGGTGACGTGCACCGTCTACCGCCCGTCGGCCGCCGCCGCAGCCCCTGCCCCCGTGTACGTCAACTTTCACGGCGGCGGGTTCGTGATCACCCGCCCCCAGCAGGACGACCACATCTGCCGCTACATAGCCGCCACGGCCGACTGCGTGGTGATCAACGTGGACTACGCCGTCGCCCCGCAGCGGCCGTACCCCGTACCCGTCACCCAGGCGTACGACGTCACCGCCTGGGTGGCCGAGAACGGCACCGGCAACAACTGGGACGGTTCGCGACTCGCCGTGGGCGGACACAGCGCCGGGGCCAACCTGACCGCCGCGGTCTGCCGCACCGCTCGGGACCGCGGCACCTTCACGCCCCGCCTCCAGATCATCGACTCGGCACCGCTCGACCAGCTCGCCGACCCGGCCACCAAGCAGTCACCCATCGTCAAGCCCCTGCTTACCCCTCAGCTCATGCGGGTCTTCACCGCTGCCTACGTCTCTGATCCTGCCGACCTGGCCCATCCGCTGGTGTCGCCCGGACTGGCCGACGACCTCGCCGGGCTGCCGCCCGCCCTGGTCATCACCGCGGAGAACGATCGCCTGCGCGACGAGGGCGATGCGTACGCCAAGGCCCTGGAAGCTGCCGGCGTTCCGGTCACCCACCGTTGCTTCGAGGGTGTCGACCACTACTTCACCCACACCGGCCCGGTACCGGCCGGGAAGGAAGCCATCGATCTGATGGCCACCACCCTGCGCACGGCACTCACCACCTGACCGCTGACAGGGGCCGACAGTCCTTGTCAACACGCTGCCTTGGTGACACCTATCGTGCTTCGGCTCACCACCGGACCACCGGACTCCACGAGTTCAACGTAACCCTGCCGCTGAGGTTCCTCGCGGCGACGGCCACGGTCCACGGGCGCTCGGCCCATCGCTCACACCTCCAGCACCAACCGCTCTCCTTCCGGTGCACGCGAGACGCAGGGCAGCATGGCGCCGGCCGCACGTTCGGTGGCCGTGAGCCGACGGTCACGGTGATCGACACGGCCATGCGCCACCCGCACCCGGCAGGTGCCGCAGAACCCCTGGCGGCAGGAGAACGGCAGGTCCGGCAGGGCCTCGTAGAGAACATCCAGGGCGGAGCGGTCGTACGGCACCGGCAGAACCCGGCCGGTTTCGCCCAGCTGAAGTTCGAAGGGACGGCCGTCCGTGATCGGGGCCGGGGCGAAACGCTCGAAATGCAGGGCTGACGCGCGGCTACCACCGAACGCGCGCCGAACGCCGTCGATCATGGGCGCGGGCCCGCAGCAGTACACCGCACCCGCCGCCGGACTCAAGCTCAGCAGTTCGGCTGCTTCGGGCACGCCGGACTCCTCGTCAGGACGGATGAAGACCCGGCCAGGGGCGGCGGCCGCGAGTTCGGCCAGCTCTGCCGCGAAGGGCATCGAGCCGCGGCTGCGGCCGGTGTGCACGAGCCTCCAGTCCAGCCCGCGCCGGGCGGCTTCCCGAGCCATCGGCAGGATCGGCGTGATTCCGATGCCGCCCGCGATGAGCAGGATGAACGCTTCGGCGGCGAAGGGGAAGGCGTTCCGGGGTTCGGTGACGGCGACCCGCATACCCTCTCCGAGGGCGTCGTGTACCTCGGCCGAGCCGCCTTGGCCGTTGGCGATGCGGCGCACCGCGATGCGGTACCGGTACCGGTCGGCAGGGTCGCCGCACAGTGAGTACTGCCGCTTGCGGCCGGAGGGCAGGTGCAGTTCGATGTGGGCGCCGGGCTGCCAGGGCGGGAGTATTGCCCCGTCGGGTGCTGCCAGCCGCAGGGAGACGACATCCTCGGCCTCCTGGTGCTTGGTGGCGACCACCAGTTCCCGGATCACGGGCATCTCGGTGGCCGGCGGGCGCCTGGGAAGAGTGCCGCGCCGCGCAAGGCGCGTGACCGCGTGGTCGCTGAAAGCCGCCAGCTTCTGCATGAAGGAGTCGCCGCGCGGCGTGCCGTACAGGTCCGGCGGCCGAGTAACGGGTGTGCTGATGTCCATGGGAGACCTTGCCGGTTGCTGGGTCATTGGGCAGCCGCTCGGGCAGCGGGGGACGCCGCCAGGTAGGCGACCGCCTGCTGGGTCGAGCCCTCCTGGGTCGGGTGGTAGCCGGGGCGGAAGTAACGCAGCACCGAGCGGGAGAACGAGCCCGGCGGGGGCAACAGGTCCTTGCGGGCCGCGGCCAGGTAGTCGCGGAAGCGGACCTTGACCCGGTCGTCGAGTTCGGGGTCGGCGCTCATCAGGAACCGGACTCCGCGGATCCACAGCCGGGTCAGCACCGGCGCGGTGACGAGCATGCCGACCACTCGGCGCCGGTACCGGGGATCGAGGTGCACCAGCAGGTCGAACGCGACCGAACGGTGTTCGACCTCCTCCGCGCCGTGCCAGCGGAACAGATCGAGCATCGCAGGGTCCGCGCCGGTCTGGTCCAGGTGCCCGTTGCTGAGAATCCAGTGACCCATGTACGCGGTGAAGTGCTCGAAGGCCGCTATGAGGGCGAGCCGCTGGAGCAGGTGCGCGTGTGCGGCGGCCGGCGTCAGCTCCGGCCGGTCCCCGAGCACCCTTCGGAAGATCCATTCGGACTGCAGGACGTACGGAGTGGGGTCCAGCCCCTTGGTGAGGAGGTGCTCCAGGACCTCCTGGTGCGCCTCGGCGTGCATCGCTTCCTGGCCGATGAAGCCGCGTACGTCCTCGCGTAGCCGGTCATCGGTGATCAGTGGCAGTGCCTGTTCGAAGGTGCGCACGAACCAGCGTTCGAGTTCGGGGAGCATGAGGTGGAGCACATCGAAGGTGTGGGTCGCGAAGGGCTCACCCGGCAGCCAGTGCAGCGGGGTGGTGCTCCAGTCGAAGGTGACGTCCCGGGGTTGCAGCACCAGGTCATGGTGGTCGATGGGTTCGGACCGACGCTCCGGGTGGGCATGTGCGGCTCGGAACATGACAGGTACCTCCATCAGCGATGGGTGTGGGGGAGGGGCGGTCAGGCAGTCGTCCAGTACCGCCGATGTGTCGGGCTGTCAGGTCGGGTGCGCGGTGTGGCCCGGATCGCGGCGGGAGCCGTCTTCGACGCGGAGGGCGAATTCCGCGATCCGGGTCGCGACCTCCTCGGGGTGGCTGAGCTGTACCCAGTGCCCGGCGTTGATCGGGCGTCGTTGTATCCGGCGCGTCCAGTGCTCCACTCCGTACGACAGGACCGGGGTGACGCAGAAGTCGCGGGTGGGGATGATGAGTTGAACCGGGACGGTGGTCCGCCGGTCCCGGGGACGCAGCAGGCGGGGCAGCATGTTGGCGCGATACAGCGCGATGCCCTTCACGGCGTCGCGGGCCAGCGTCGGCGCGGGGTAGGGGGTGGGGCCGGGCACGCCTTGGGAGCCGGTGAGGAAGGCGCGCCAGCGGTGTCCCAGTGCTCTCCAGGTCAGGGCGGGCAGCAGCGGGAGATGGAAGTAGGTGATGTACCAGGACCGTGCGGCCTGCCGCAGCATCTTCGGCAGGTCCGGATGCCGTGGCCGAAGGCGGGCCCGGATCAGGTGGCCGACGTGGTCCAGGCAGGGTCCGGAGATAGAGGTGAACGAGGCGATCCGCCCGGCCAGGCGGGTGCCGGTGACCGACTCCCAGGAGTGGATAGATCCCCAGTCGTGTCCGACCAGGTGCACCGGGCGGTCGGGGCTCACGGCGTCGAGAACCGCGTCCAGGTCGGCTTCCAGGCGGGACATCCGGTAGGCGCGCAGCCCCCTGGGCCGGTGGGAGGCGCCGGCTCCCCGCACGTCGAAGGCGGTGACGTGGAATTGGTCGGCCAGGCGCTCGGCGATCGGGCGCCACACGGCGCTGGTGTCCGGATAGCCGTGGACCAGCACCACCGCGGGAGCCGTGGACGCTCCCCATTGGTAGGCGGCCAACTCCCCGCCGTCCGCGGCGATCCGGCGGGCGGCCGGGCCGGTCACCGGTCACCACCGGCAGGGGTCAACTCGCCGTAGTTCAGACCGCCGTGGAAGAAGCTGGGCAGCACCGGCCACTGCCGTTTGAAGGGGGCCAGCTCCGAGGAGGGCAGGATCTGCAGCCAGCGCGGATCGCGTCGTCTGGGGTCGGCGAGGGTCTTCTCCTTGACCATGGAGTCGTACTGGTCGAGTGAGTCCTCCAGGGTGTTGGCGTTGGGCACCACCTCATGGCCGTGGAACGCGGCGTGGCGGCGAACCCCGGGGATGCGGGAGAGTTCGGGCTGCCAGTTGTCGGCCGAGATGCCGTTCTCGGAGGAGACCCACACTCCGTCGGGGGTGTTCAGCACCAGGGAGTGGTTGCCGTCCGTGTGGCCGGGGGTCCACAGCAGGCTGACGCCGACGCCGAGTTCGACATCGCCATCGAAGGCGGTGACGCGCTCGGCCGGTACCCCGTCCATGCCTCCGTCGACGTACCAGGCCCACTGCATCGGATGCACTGCTTCGAAGGTGCCTAGCTCCCTGCGGTGCACCAGCAGCCTGGCGCGCGGGAACAGGGCTTCGCGGGGTGCTCGTTCGCCGGGAATGATGCTGGTACTTCCCATGATCATGCGCACGTCCTGGACGTGCAGGTGGTCGAAGCTGACGTAGTCCACGTCCTCGGGTCGCAGACCGCAGGAGGGCAGGACGGTGTTCGGGTCGTGGTAGTAGCGGGCGAAGACGTGCTCGGTGAGGAAGTCCCCCGCCAGCCGCTTGAGCTGGGCGTAGAACGGCGCTTGAGTCGTTCCGGCGGCGACGGTCGGCTCCCACACCAGTGTTTTCGGCTCACCGTCGAAGCCGTCGAACTGCACGACGAGCATCCGGTTGACGATGCTCACGAACGGGTTGACGGCGAGCGCGGCGCCGTGGAAGCCGAACCGGGTCGGGTACGGGGCGGCGGCGATGTCGAAACTGCGGACGGCCTGGATGCGGCCCTGCTGGACGAACCGTTCACGGTAGGTGGCCGCGGCGCTGCGCACGGCGCGCAGCCGGTCACCGCGGGGCCATACGTCGTGGACACCTTCGAATTCGGGGATGGGACGCAAAGCGGCGGCGGCATGGGCCTTCTTCGCGCTGGGCGCCGGCTTGGGCGTGGTGGTCACGGGCTCATCCTTCGGGATGGCGGGCGGTCCGGGTGCGTTGCTCGTAGGCCGCGCGGACCGACCGGTCGGACAGGGCGGCGAGCTGGTCGGGGACAAGGAGGTGGTGCAGGGCGTCGCGGGCACGGCCCGGCAGCAGCGCGGCCAGCCGGGTCAGGGCGGCCACCTGGCGGGGAACGAAGACCTCGAACCGCGGGCGCAGCACGACGTCGAGCACCGCGTTGGCCACCTGATCCGTCGTCAGGCACCGGGTGGGGCCGGTCGCGGTGCCCACGGCCAGCTCGGTGTCCACGACGCCGGGCATCACCAGGGACACGTGCACGCCGGTGCCGCGCAGTTCGGCGCGGACGGCTGTGCTGTATCCGTGGAGGGCGTGCTTCGTCGCCGCGTAGGTCGCCTCGCCGGCCGGGGCGACCTTGCTGGCGGCGGAGGCGATGTTCACCACGTGCCCGCGACCGCGTTTCCGCATCCCTGGGATCACCAGTTTCATCCCGCGTAGTACGCCGTGGACGTTGACGTCGAACTGGCGCAGGGCGGCTTCCTCCGGTTCCTCCTCGAAGGGGCCCACCCACATGATTCCGGCGTTGTTGATCAGTACGTCGATCGGCCCCAGCTGGGTCTCGACGGTGCGCAGGAAGTCATTGAAGGAAGGAGTGTCGGTGACGTCGAGAGACAGCCCGAGCAGTCGGCCACCGGGACGCGCGCCGATGGCACCGGCCGTCTCCCTGGCAAGCTCCGCGTCGAGATCGCCGATCGCCACTGCGGCTCCGGCCGCGGCGAGCCGGGCTGCGACGGCACGCCCGATTCCGCGGCCCGCCCCGGTGACCGCGATCACTCGGCCGGTCAGCGGTTGTGTCCGGGGGAGCCTGTCGCGGTCTCTTCGGCTGAACGTGTACGGGTTCCTGGGCGGTGCTGCCACGGTCGAGCCCCTTTCTTGCTCTGAGCATGAGCGGAACGCCGAGCGGCCCCCACACATGTCTGACACGAAGCCATGTCAGATGAACTGACAAGCTAGAGTGTCAGTTCAGAGCACACCGGTGTCAACACCTCTGTGAAGGGGAAAAATGACCGGCACGCAGACCGCCGGGCGCCGCTACGGCGGACGCGATGCGGCGCAACGACAGCAGGAGCGCCGCACCCGCCTCATCCAGGCGGGCCTCGACATGTTCGGCACGGCCGGATACGCCTCAGCCTCCGTCAAGCAGGTGTGCTCCCATGCCGGACTGACCGAGCGCTACTTCTACGAGTCGTTCCGCGACCGCGAAGACCTACTCGCCGGGGTCTACAACGAACTGATCGCCACGATCACAGCCGAAACCGCGCAGGCTGCAGTCGCTGCCGCACCCGATGTCGACGCCCAACTGCGCGCCGGCCTCGAGGTGTTCATCCGCACACTGACCGGAGACGCCCGCAAGGCCCGCCTGGTACTCATCGAGGTCGTGGGCGCCAGCCCCCGCCTCGAAGTGCGCCGCCGTGAGGTCCTGCACGAATTCGCCGCACTGATCGCCGCCGTCGTCGCACCGCCCCCGGGATCGGAAGTCTCCTCCAACCGGCTCTCCATGACCACGATGAGCCTGGTCGGCGGAGTCAACGAACTCCTCGTGGACTGGACACTCGGCCACCAGAACGCCACCGTCGAAGAACTGATCGACCTGTGCTACACCCTGTTCATCGCGGCCTACCGAGCCATCAGCGATCAGTCCTGATCACGCGGGCCCGGATTCTTCAGGAGCTTCTGCACCGGACGGCAGCCCACACCCCTGCTCACCGGCCCGGCGCACTCGGCGGCCCTGGTTCGATCAGGCAGGCCGACGAGAAAGATTGCCCAGTGAATGCAGGTGCGGCGCACCTGCCGGCTATCGACTGTCGGACGGGTTCCATAGCCATCATCCATCCGGAAGCCGGCCTGGGTTTCGTCGGGCTTGACGACAGCGGTCCCGACGCCGGTCCGGCGGTGATCACCGGCTACAAGGCCGCCCGGAACCGGCCGCTGACGCGCGGGGAGAAGCTGTCCAACAAGGTCCTTGCCGCAGTACGGGGTCCGGTCGAGCACGGGTGCCCACCTGAAGAACTGGTGCGTACTCGGCACGGTACGCACCGACCCGAAGTCGGCGACCGCCCTGGTGAGGGCTCTGCTGGTCCTGACGAATCGTGAAGTCTCCCGGTGATCGACGATCTTCGCCGCAGCGTGACGGGCGCCGATGGTGCCGGGTCGCCGCCCGCCGCCGAGGGGGCGTTTTCTGACCCCGTCCTGTGCGTGAACCGGACCGATCCCCTGGCGTCGCCTCCTGCTCGACTACCCGCACAACGGCACACGGTAAGGTAGGTTATAGGTCGACCACTAACGCAGGAGTAAAAATGACAGTCAAGGAAGACGACGCCGCCCGCCGCGCCGCTGCCCAGCACGCCGTGGCCGAGCACCTGCGCCTCACCGCTGCCGGACACACCGAGGAGTGGGTGAAACTGTTCGCCCCGGACGCGGTGCTCGAGTTCCCGTACGCGCCGGCCGGCGTGCCCCAGCGGGTAACGGGGCGAGACGCACTGCGCGCGCACATGAGTAACTTTCCCGACACCTTTGACGTGGAGTTCGTCGACCTGGTGTTCCATGAGACGGTCGATCCGAGTCTGGTGATCGCCGAATTCCGCTCGAAGGGCACGGCGCTGCCGACCGGCAAGCCGTACGAACAGACGTGCATCTCCGTCGTCCGGACCGATGACGACGCGCGCATCACCCACTACCTGGACTACTGGAACCCGCTGGTGGCGATCGAGGCGCTCACGCCCCACGACGTGCCGTCCGGCTCCGACCGCAGCGTGGCTTTTGGAGGCTGAGAGGAGCCGTGTTTGACTGACGCCCATGCCTGCCGCCGGTACCAGCACGAAGAGCGACGAACGACGTCGGGCCATCGTGGCCGCCGCGGTCGACTGCTTCGCGCAAAAGGGTTTCTACGGTACGACGACGCACGAGATCGCAGACTGGGTCGGCATCTCTCAGCCGTATCTCTACCGCCTGTACCCGAACAAGGAAGCACTGTTCGCGGCGGTGGTCGACCACGTGTCCGTCGTCATGACCGACACGCTGGTCGCTCACTCGCCGACCTCGGGTGGGGCCGGGCCGGCGCCCGAGGCGGCATTGGACGCGGCGCGCGGCGCCTACGCCGCGCTCGTCGCGGACCGGAACATCCTGCGTTTCCTCATGCACGCGAACTGTGCCGCCGGCGAGCCGCTGGTGGAGCAGGCCGTGCGCCGGTGCTACGCCAAGCAGGTTGACACCGTTCGGCAGCTGCTGGGCGACGACGAGGCCGTGCGGCGCTGGTTCGGCGCCGGAATGCTCGACAACGTGGTGGCCGTGCTAGGTCTGGCCGACATCGATGAGCCGTGGGCGCACGTCCTCACCGCTCGATGACCCGACACTGGCAGTTCGGCGCCGACGGTCCCGAGTCCTCCTCGTAGGCCAACTCGGCCGATGGAACTCGGCTTCTTCAGCCGCGGGCGAGCTTCGTCCGGGTCAGCCTCCCGGGCGGGTATCGGGGCGACGGCCGCGGCGGCCTCCGCCGCGGCCCGGTCCTGCTCGGCCAGCCGGTTCAGGACCCGGCGATCACGAGCTCCTCTCTCTCGGCCTGGACCTCTTGCAGCTGCTTGGCCAACTGCGCAGCGAGCGTGTCCAGTTCACTGCGGCGAGCCGTGATCCGCTCCAGCTCCCTCATCCCCACCCTCCCACGCTCTCCCGGCGTACCGACCCGGCCCTGCCCGGCCACGGATCGTAGGAGCGGCACAGCGGTCGGCGCAGCACAAACCGAGGACCGCTCCGAACGACATGTCAGACGATCTTCGCCGTGGACACCGGCCGACGGCCAGCGCGAGTAGTTCTCCCGACCCTCACACCAGATCCGTGACCAGCAACTTCACGATGCACACCACTCAGTGGGCTGCCCACGGCGCGGTAGGCCGCTCGTGCCCGTCATCCTTTTGCCCACGCTCTCGAACGCCAGGCGGACGTCTTCCGTGCTCCGCGTCAAGGCGGTGGCGATCGCCTTCTCGCCCGGGAGGAGTCGGAAGAGGTACAGCTGCGTGACACCGGCACGCTTGGCAATCGCCTCGGCAGGGGTGTCGTAGTAGCCCTTGAGCGCCAACTCGCGATCGCGACGCGGAGATGGCGCTGTCGTGTTTCTCCTGCCTGCTCATCCGGCGCGTGCCGCCCTGCCGGCGGGCGCCGGTCAGCTCAACCTGAAGCAGGCTGGTGACGCGGCCCGGGAGCAGCTCCGTGCTTGAGCTTGCGCATTGGAAACCGACCGGTTTACAGTGAAATCAAGGGGAAACCGATCGGTTTCCCAGGCGAGTTCAGGAATGCAAGCCCGCCTTCCGTGACACGGTCAAGCGGCTCGACGGCACCATCGTGCTGGGCATTGCCGGGCTTCGCGTCATCTGTGAAGGGGGGAGATGTGGCTTCGGATGCGGAAGCGGCCGACGCTTGCGTCATCGGCTGGTGCCAGGTGAACTGCTACGGGGCCGGCAAAGGTGTATCCCTGCTCTGCTGCGTGGCGGCGGACTTGAGCCGCGAGGTGCCCTGCTACCTGGGCACTGTCATCGGTGAGTTGTCGGTGGGATTCCGGCGGGAGTTCGATGACGAAGGTGTTGGGTACCAGGGTGCGGCGACGGTCCAGGATCAGGGCGCGGTCGTCGCACTCGCGTCGGAGTATCCCGACCACCTCGGCCTGCTTCCTCTGGCGGGGGACCAGCGACTGCCACACGGTGGTGGACCATCGCTCCATGGTGTGTTCGAGGCCGGCAAGGAATCTCATCTGGTTCCGCTGCCCTGCGGAATGCGGGGCACACGCACCCATACGGGTGTCGGGTCAGAGGGTGCCCGGAGCACGCGGCAGCCGCATGGAGCCGGGCTGGCTTGAGCAGTACTGCTTGCGGGCGCTCGTTGGTCCGCATGGGGTGCCGACGCGCAGGGGCCGATTGTGACGGTCCTTAGTACGCCGGCCGGATGGAGGTGCGATGTCCACGCAGACCCATCGCCTGACCATCGCCGAGCTTGCCAGCAGCGACGACATCGCGGTCCTGCGGGTCAGTGGCGAACTCGACCACACCTGCGAGGAGTTCTTCCTTCGCACCCTCGGTGCCAGCGTCGACGCCGGGCATCGCTCCCTGGCGCTGGACGTGACGGCTCTCGTCTTCTGTGATTCGCGGGGGCTCAACTGTCTGCTCGCCGTCCGCTGGCTGCTGGAACGCAGGAACGGCAAGATCCTTCTGGCCGGGGCGGGGCGCCGCTTGACGGAGCTGCTGGTGCAAACGGGCAGCATTGAGCTGTTGCCTGTTTGGCCAACGGTCGGCCAGGCGCTCAGGGAGCTGCCCGCGGCCCATCGCCCCGCCTGGCCTCCCCAGCCGCACTGTGACGGGCCGCCGTGATCTCCGGGAGTCACCGCAGCCGCCTGCACCTTCGGCCCGGATCCGTGCACTCGAACAGGCCCGCATGTCGCGGGGCAGCTGGGTGAAGATGTCGGCTGGTCGTACGCCCTGGTCCGCCTCTTGGGCGACGGCACGCTCCCGCGCCGCCCTCTGGCCCTGCTGCGCCGGGTGTTCGCGGTGCCGCAGACGGTGGCGGAGACGGCGGAGAGCCTGGTGCGGTCCTGGCGTACGCCCACCGGCAAGTAGGGCGCGGAGTGGGAGCAAGCCCAAGCGGTGCGCACCGTGATCGACGCGTTCGGCAGTCAGTTCGTTAGCCAGAAGCGCTGGTGGCCTTCTGCGCGCCGCCGGTACTGCAGTCCGGACTGAGCCGTTGACGCTGAGCACTTGATCCTTGGGAGGGTCACCGGTCACCCGGTCGGTGTCGGTGCCCTCGGGCTACGGGTGAGGAGAGCGCTCACGGTCTTGCTTCCGCCCCGTCGCTGTGCGAGGCCGATTATCTCGCTGTCGAGCTCACGGAAATCTGTGTTGGCCGGAGTAGACATTGGGTGGTGGTGTGGTTATGGTTTCTCTCGTAGCCGAGATCGAGCAGGGCCCGGCAGACATGAACTGCCGGGCAGCAGTACGCAGTTGCAGTACCGCAGGACGGTGCGGTGGTGGAGTTCCGAAGCCAGGGTTGTTGCAGGACGGCGACGGGGCTGACGGCCGGACCGGGTGGCCCGCAGTGATCAGGGGCCGCCGTGAGCAGGACCGCAGTTGATGCAAGTGCAGGACCCGTAGATGCAGTACGCAGGACCCAGCAGCGAAGTAGGAGAGCAGCACCTCGGTGAAGGCGTCGGCTGCGGGCGCGCGTGCCGGGAGGTTCGGCAGTGGGGTTCTAAGCCAGAGCAGACGCAGGACGGGCGACGGGGCTGGCTGCCGAAGAGTGGCGCTCACTGAGGCCACCAGCGGTTCGTATCACCAGCAGTACAGAGCAGTTTGCAGGACCAGCAGTACGCAGTGCCCGTTGGCAAGTGTTGGTCAAGAGGGAAGAACGGAGGAGCCGAGCGCCATCAGGATCGCCCGGGCGGAAATGCTGAGCCCGGGTACCGCAGGACATCGATAGTGAGGTGGTCTCCGGTCAGGCAACCGCGATCCCCGCACGGCCCGTCCTCTCCCGGGTGGGCGTGCGGAAACAGAAGGCCGGCGCAGTACCAGGGTCGGCAGATGGTGTAGCAGTTCCTTCGGGGCCTTGGTGCCATACGGCACCAAGGCCCCTCCACGCGTTGTGCAGAGAGGTGCGATGACAGCAGACGACTCGTTCAGCCGGCTCGATGACGACGACTACCCCGCCTACACGATGGGCCGGGCCGCCGAGATGCTCGGCACCACCCAGGGCTTCCTGCGCGCCCTCGGCGAAGCCCGCCTGATCACCCCGCTGCGCTCCGCGGGCGGCCACCGCCGCTACTCCCGCTACCAGCTGCGCATCGCGGCCCGCGCCCGCGAACTCGTCGACCAGGGTACCCCGATCGAGGCCGCCTGCCGCATCGTCATCCTCGAAGACCAGCTCGAAGAAGCCCAGCGCATCAACGCCGAACACCGCCGTGCCGCCGAATCGGCCACCCCGACGAACGCAGCCTGAAGAGGCTGGACACCGCCGGCCTCTTGGGCGCGATCCGTCAGTGGAGCGAGGGCCGTTGAACCATCGGCCAGACAGGCGATGGACTGTCCTGACCCATCACGCGCGGGTGCTGGCAGCCATCGCACGTGAGCCGAGCGCGCGGCTGCGGGATCTGGCTGTTTCCTGCGAGATCACCGAGCGCGCCGTCCAGGCTGTCATGGCCGACCTCGAGGAAGGCGGCTACCTGCGCCGGGGACGGGTCGGACGGCGCAATCAGCACACCCTCAGCCTTGACCGGCCGTTCCGCCACCCGGCCGAAGCCAGACTCTGCGTCCGTGCTCTCGTGGAACTCGCTGCCGGCCAAGCGGACCGACACCGTGGCGACATACAGGTCCCTCATTGACCCGCCTCGCGAATCCGTCTGCCACCGACATCCTCGACCGGGACGACGAGCAGGCCATCTGCCCGCGCGTCGTGATGAGTACGTCCTAGACCAAGCGGCATGACGATCACCACGTGAGTGGTGAAGACTGGATAGGTGCTCGTGAAACGGGCCCAGGCGGCCGTGATCCGGGACCGTTCCAGGAATCTGCTGCGTTCTGCGGACATGGTGATCGCCGAAGCACGCCGCCGGGCCGCAAGCGGCGAACCGGTCATCGTCACGGTCGGAGCCGTTACCGGGGCGGCGTGCCAGCACTATGGGCTCTTCGCGGAGCGCGAAGAGGCAGCTGCCGCCCTCCGTCAGCGCTATGAGGTCGCCGACTGCCGACTGGACTGCATGACCGACGCTTTCAGCTGACTGCCTCCTGGCGAGTGCTTGATGCCGGAGGCCTCACCGAGTCCGACGTGTTCCGGCACCCGGCGTGCGCAGGGGTGGCGCGCTTGCTGTTCGGACGCCCTGGATGCGGGTCCAGCGCGAGGGGGTCGCGCTGGACGAGACACGAGGTGGCCATCTGAGCGCGTGTCGAGTACGAGGAGCAGCGACGGCGGGGCGACGCAGGTGGTTGATCTGCTGCCGGGCACCCATAGAGCAACCAATGGTTGCGCATGCGGGAGGAATGCCCTACGGTAATACGCAACCAAAGGTTGCACGATGAGGGAGTGGGATGGAATACGGCAGCATCGAACGGGAGATCCACATCGAGGCGACGCCTGAGGTGGTCTACGAGGTCATCAGCAGGCCCGAACACCTGCGGGAGTGGTGGCCGGACGAGGCGGAGCTCGAGCCGGTGCCCGGCGCCACCGGGGTCATCTCATTTGGCGACAGGACTACGCCGGAGGCGCAGGTCGTACCAGTCACGGTGGTGGAGGCCGACCCGCCCCGGCGGTTCTCGTTCCGGTGGGTGTACGACGAGGGTGAGGCCGCGACGTCTGCCAACTCGCTCCTGGTGACCTTCGAACTGGTCCCGTCGGGTGCGGGCACGCTGCTGCGCTTCACCGAGGCGGGCTTTCGGGAGAAGGGCTGGGAGGCGGCCGTGCTCGAGGAGCAGTACCGCGAGCACGTCACCGGGTGGGACTACTTCCTGCCCCGCCTCGTCACGTACGTCGTTCGGCTGGTGTCGACGCCATGAGCATCACCATCGACGACGAGCTCTGGTCGGCGGTGGGGGACCCCGTCCGGAGGCGGATGCTCGACCTGCTGCTGGCGGGCGGCGGGACGGCGACCACGCTGAGTGAGCATCTGCCGGTCACGCGGCAGGCGGTCGCCAAACACCTTGGCGTACTCGGCCGGGTCGGGCTGGTCCATGTCACGCCATCCGGACGCGAGCGCCTCTACGAGGTGGACGAGGCCCAGCTCGCCCGCGCGGTCGCGCAGTTGTCGTCGGTCGGGGCCACCTGGGACGCCCGGCTGCGTCGCATCAAGCAGATCGCCGAAGCAATCCAGCGAAGCCAGGAGGGCTGACCCCTCACGAAACGAACGTCGCCGCATCCGTGGCGGCGCTGATGAACCACGCCCGAATGCGGGCGCCTACACGGGAATGAGGTATCGAGATGGTGGACATCCTGCACAGGATCGGCGTCACGTCGTCTCCCGACGCTGTCTACGCAGCCTTGACCACGGTCGATGGGCTGGCGAGCTGGTGGACGCAGGACACGGACGGCGACGGCAGTGTCGGGGGAGTAATCCGGTTCCGTTTCGAGCCCGGCGGGTTCGACATGAAGGTCCTGGAGGCTCGACCCGCCGAGCGCGTGCTCTGGGAGGTCATCGACGGCCCCGAGGAGTGGATCGGCACGCAGATCCGCTTCGAGCTCAAGGAGGAGGACGGCTTCACGATCGTGTTGTTCCGGCACGAAGGCTGGAAGGAGCCGGTGGAGTTCATGTACCACTGCAGCACCAAGTGGGCGACCTTCCTGATGAGCCTCAAGAAGCTCGTCGAAACCGGCGAGGGAGAGCCGGCGCCGCACGACGTCAAGATCAGCAACTGGCACTAGGCAATGCCCGGCCCTGGCGGAGGCGAGGTTCCCGTACGGGAACCTCGCCGCTTGGTTGGCGCAATGCCCGGTTCTGGCGGAGGCGTACCGCGGCGGGGTGGCGGCTTCGCCGGGCAGGGCGAGGATGACCAGGATGTGGCCCAGGTAGAGGGTCCCGGACATCGTGCCGACGGCGATGACCGGAGTTGCCGGCCGCCGCAGCCACGGCAGGCGGTCCATCGCCACCGTCACGCACACGAGCACGGTGATCGCGGTCCCGGTGCCGCCGATGAGGTCGAGCGTGGAACCGGTGTGAGGCGTGGCGGTCGGCAACTCCCATGTGTCAGGGCCCCACAGGTCACCGCCGACCGGCATGTCGAAGGCTCCCGGTTCCAGGCCCGCGTCATTCATGGCACCGGGGTCCGTCGTGCCAGGCATCCCGGCCATGCCCCTCCGAGCGTCGCCGGACCGGAGCACCAGCCACGAGACGCCGTATCCGAACCCGATCAGCGCGGGACCGACCGCGGCCAGCCGCCGCTGCACCGCTCCGGAGGTTGGATCCAGCCGGTCCAACGCCATGCCGGTGACCTCGAACATCATCCAGGTGATCGCCGGGTAGAGGCTGGTGAGCAGGAAGTCGAGCACGCCCACGCCGGAGACTCGCGATCGGGTCGTGCGAGTCGATGGTGCTCACGATCGACTTGGTGAGCAGTGCCCTGAGGCCGAACGCCAGCTGCGGCGTGACAGCCGCGAGCACGACCACGATGATCGCGAGCGTCCTGCCCCGCATCCCCAGCAGGGGCAGGGCAGGGAGAAGGACAGCAGGAAGTACAGCGCGTAGAAGTTGAGGATTCCGGCGCCGCCGAAGTTCGTCATCGCCGACGCGCTGCCCAGCACCAGCAGGATCAGGGCCCGGATCACGATTCAGCCCCTCGCCTGCCTACCGGCCAGTCCGGTCTTCGGCTGATGCGGCAGTTCGCCCTGGAGTGAGTGGTCGCTGCCATGGGCGGGAGTCGGTCTCGAAAACCGGCGTCACGCGCTCCATGGCTGATTGGCCACCGCCCATCGTGGTGAGCTGGCGGGCGACCGCGACGGCGTGTCCGCCGCTCACTGGAGAGTCCACGACATGAGCGCCGTGGGCGGCGGCCAGCTGCGCGAGTTCGCGGGCGGCCTGCGGCAGACCGGTGCCATGATTGACCAGCACAGCGCCGTGGTGCATGCTCCGCAGCCGTCTGCCTCGGTCGGCGACCTCAACGGTGTCGGAATCCTCGCTCAGGCACAGTGCGACTACCCCGCTCGCCGCGGCGAGTTCGGCGACCGTCTCATGCGCGGTGTCGCGAGTAGCCGTCAAGCACTTTGAGGGACTGCGGACGACGGGCCCAGACATGGAGCGGGAAGCCGCCATCAGAAGGCGTGCCGGCCGTCGGCGCAGGGCGCTACCAGGCGATGGTCCCCTTGGCGTCGAAGAACCCACCCGTGGGGCCGTCAGGGCCGACCTGCGCCATCCGCACGATGATCTCCGCCCCCTCCTCGACAGTCTGGTGACCGGCGTGGTGGTTGAGGTCGGTAGCGGTGAATCCCGGGTCCACAGCGTTGATCCTCACGTCGGGGTAGGCCTTCGAGTACTGGACCGTGAGCATGTTGACTGCGGCCTTCGAGGACGGGTAGGCGATGTCGGGATAGAAGTGTGCCGGCGAGTTCGGGTCCACGAGTTCACGCATGAGCGAAGCCCCGCTGCTGACGTTGACCACGACAGGGGCGGCGGAACGCTGCAGCAGAGGCAGAAACGCATGGAGCATCCGGACCTGGCCGAACACATTGGTCTCGAACACGGTCCGCACCGAATCGGCGTTCACCTCAGCGGGGGGCACGAAACCGCCGTCCGCCGTACGCGGTTCGATGCCGGCGTTGTTGACCAGAATGTCGAGCCCGCCGTCGGCTTCGATGGTCTTTGCCGCGGCAGCGACCGAGACGTCGTCGGTGACATCGAGTTGGACGAAGCGCGCGCCCAACTGGTCTGCGGCGCCGCGGCCCCGTTCGAGGTGCCGGGCACCGATGTAGACCGTGTGACCTGCGGCCACGAGCTGGCGGGCGGTCTCGAACCCGAGCCCCTTGTTCGCACCGGTGATGAGCGTTGTCGTCATGGCTTTGTTCTCCTGCCGTACGAGATGAGCGGAATCAGCAGCGTGCACGCAGCGAAGAGGATCTCGCGCCGTCCTACTCAGGCACCTTTCGAAATACTTGCAACAAAGAAGACCATCGCCTGGTGAGGGTCGCATTCCACTGAACTTTGGGGCGATTGCAGTCCATGAGAACAGCCGCGACGCCAGGCCGCATTTCAGCCAATGGCGGCGACCCGTTGAGCATGGTCCAGATTCACCAGGGCCGGCCATCCGGTAGAGGCCGGATTTTCGAAAACGGTTGTCGAACCGAATTTCCGAAGCACGACGCAGGTCACATGGTGAACGGTCTTGTCGCCGGTCATTGGGATCACGGCCCTTCGCCTGGAAGAGGTGTCGCCGCCGCCGCGGGGTGACAGCGGTTCGCTCCGGTATGTACCGAGTCCAGTGAAACACCGACGGCTGCCGTCGACTCCGGGGAGCATGCCCTCGCGGAGGGAGGTCTCGCCCGGCCGGTTCAGGGCCTCGCAGGCCGCCACGGCTGCGGGTTTGCTCAACGAGGGTGACGGTGGCGGTGATCTCGGCGACCTCCTCCAGGAGATGGTCGGGGGCCATGCCGGAGACCGGGCTGGCCCGCTCGGCCTCGACAGCGCCGCGCGTGCGCCCGGTCAGGATGAGGCTCATCGTCTTGGCCTGGCCTTCCACAACACTCCTCACAGTGTGGTTGCGAGGCAGAGCGACGTCGTTCAGTGGGTCTGTCGACGTTGAGTTGATACGTGATGCCGAGTGTGGCCAGAGCGTGGGTGGCGTCGCGCGCGTGATGACGAAGGCCTGTGGCCGCCGCGCGTACGCGGCTACCACACCCTCGTCGCCACCACCCACGACGCCCCGTACCTCGATCGCGAAAACGGCGACGTCCTGCTCGAACGCCGCGTCGACTGCCTCGTACTCACCACCGCCCGCACCAACGGCGGCTTCTCCCAGGACCTCGCCCACAAGGGCATCCCGCACGTCCTGGCCCTGCGAATCCACGGGGACAGCGCCGCGGCACTGGGCGACGACCGCCTCGGCGGCTACCTCGCCACCCGACACCTCATCGACCTCGCCCATCAGCGCATCATCCTGATCGTCGGCCCCTCCTACGCCTCCAGAGCCCTCGGCCGCCGCGCCGGATACGAGGAAGCACTACGAGAGGCCGGCCTCCCCATCGACGAGACACTCATCATCCGCTCCACCTTCAGCATGGAAAGCGGCGAAGACGCCGGCCAGCACCTGCCGGGCCTCGTCTGACGCCCCACTGCGGTCTTCGCCGTCAACGACAACACCGCGATCAGCGTCCTCGCCGCCGTCCAGCGCGCCGGTCTCCACGTTCCCGAGGATCTCTCCATCGTCGGCTACAAACGACATCCCTCTCGCCACCCGGCTGGCCGTGCCCCTGACCACCGTCCGCGTCCCCTTCGACGCCATCGCCGCGGCAGCCGTCGACCAGCTCATCGACCTCATCGCCGGTGTCCCCACGAGCGCCCGGACCTTCGCCCCCACGCTCATTCCCCGGCGCACCACGGTCCGCACGGCGGGACTGCAGGCGGCGACACCGAACCGTCATCCCTCACAGTCCACAGGTCAGGTAGTTCGCTTGGATCAGTCGCTCGTTGGTCCGGGTGTGCCGTTGACTGACGTGCAGTGGGCGCGGATTGAGCCGTTGCTTCCGGACCGGACGCCCAAGCGGGGTGGCCGGTCGCGGGATCACCGTGAGGTGATCGAGGCGATCGCCTGCAAGTCCCAGACCGGCATCCAGTGGATCCACCTGCCGGAGAAGTATGAGCCTCATGCCAGGGGCTACCGCCCCAGGGCCGTTCCCTGCGGCAGCACTGCACGACACCGCGCCGACGACCAAGACGTGATCATCAGGCCCGGCACGGACATACCGTTGTCAATCGTCGACCTGCTCAACCTGCCTCGGTCCTGTTCACGGTCAAGGCCGACAAGAGCCGCAAGCTACTAGCGAATGTCATGGACGCGATCCGGGGTGAGCGCGCGGTCCGCCCTTCGTGCCGGTAGCGTCGCTGTACTGGCTATGCACCGACGCGGGCCAGCGTCTCCAGAGGGCCGACCAGGATCTCGGAGAAGGCGAGTTCGGCGGCTCCGATGAGCACCGCGTCGTCGCCGAGTTCCCCCACTCGCAGCCGCAGGTTCTCGCGGGAGGCTGTGAGGGCAAGGCGGTTGAGCCGGCTGCGGATCTGGGCGGCCGAGCCGAGGAACACCTCGCGGAGTGTCCCGCCAAAAATGACCGTGCGCGGGTTGAGCACATTGACCAGGTTGGCGACGCCGATGCCGAGCCAGTCGCCGACGTCGCGCAGGGCAGCGCGGGCGGTGATGTCGCCCCGGTCGGCCGCTTCGATGACGGCGCGTACGGCTTCCCGGCCGGTGGCCGACGGGTTGCGCTGCGCGGTCTCCAGCAGGGCGCGCTCCCCGGCCTCGGCTTCGAGGCAGCCGCGCGCCCCGCAGCCACAGGGCCTGCCATTTCGCGGGTTGACGACCATGTGCCCGATCTCGCCGCCGTATCCGCAGTCGCCGCCCAGCAGTTGGCCACCGGTGATGACACCTCCGCCGATGCCGATGTCGCCGTGCAGGTACACGAGGTCCTGGCATCCGGTCCCGGCACCGCGCAGGTGCTCCGCGAGCGCACCGAGACTGGCCTCGTTGCCCACCGAGACGGGAAGGCCGAGGCCCAGCCGGCGCCTGAGATCCTCGCCGAACTCCTCGTCCTCCCAGCCGAGGTAGGGGGCGGCGCGGACGAGGCCGTCGGGTCGGCGCACCATCCCGCGGACGGCGGCGGCCACGCCGACACAGTAGGTGCCGTGCCGTGCCGTGCCCACCATTTCCAGCGCAGAGGCGGCGAGGACCTCGGCCACCTTGCCGGCGTTGCCATGGCCGGGAAGCACGGGGATCTCCCTGTGGTCGAGGAAGACCCCGCCCAGGCCGATGCGGGCGGCGGCCAGCCGGTCCACGCCCACGTCGAAGGCGAGGACATACACGCGGTCGGACTCGGGGCGTACGACCAGGGACGGCCGACCGGCCCTGCCGGTCTCACGGGGCAGTTCCTCACGGACCAGGCCGGCCGAGCCCAGCTCGCTCACCAGACCCAGGATGGTGCTGCGGTTGAGTCCCATGCGCTCGGCCAGGACGGCTCGCGACATGGATCCGCCGATGTGCACATGACGGAGCAGGGTGCCGAGGTTGTGCCGGCGAATCTCCTCCTGCGAGGGACCGGCTTTCATGGAACCCCAGACCTCATCGTTGTACGGCCCGGCGACGGGACAGCGCATCCACGCCTGCGGCCACCAGCAGAACCGAACCCGTGACAGCGTACTTGACCCCTGAGCTGTACCCCATCAGGCCCATGCCGTTCTGGATGACCGCGACCACCATGCCGCCGAGCACGGCGTCAACGACCCTGCCCCGCCCGCCGAACAGGCTCGTCCCGCCGATCACGGCGGCGCCGACCGCCAGCAGTAGCACGTTGCTGCCACCAGTGTTGGGGTCGACCGAGTTGCCCCGGGACGCGGCGATGATGCCGCCGACCGCGGCCAGGGAGGAGCAGATGACGAACGCGGAGATCCGGATGGCGGCCACGTTGATGCCGGCCCGGCGGGCCGCCTCGGCGTTACCGCCCACTGCGTAGATGTGCAGGCCGAACGAGGTGCGTTGGAGTAGGAACGTACCGGCCACGAGCAGGGCGGCGATGACCGGCACCACGATCGGCACACCCTTGAGCGAGTCGACGATGACGTTGCGGCTGCGCTCCTGGTTGAGCAGGTGGACGGCGATTGCACCGAGCACCGCCAGACCGCCGATCCTGACTGCGAGCAGGGTGAGTGGAGCGGGGGCGAGCCTGCGCCGCCGGCGGTTGCGGTTCTGCCGGAGCTGGATCGCCGCGTACACCCCGACACCGACGGCGAGCAGTACCCAACCCAGCGCGGGAGAGAGGTTGTTGTTGGCGACGGCCAGGATCGTCTCGTCCCGGATCGAGATGTTGGTGCCTTCCTTCAGCAGCATCAGCACGATGCCCTGGAACCCCAGGAAGGCGGCCAGTGTGACCACGAATGAGGGGATGCCGACCTTCGCGACCAGCAGGCCGAGCAGCAGACCGATGACCGTGCCGGTGAGGATCGCCGCGCCGGCCGCGCCGTACCAGGGCCATCCGTGGTCGGTGAGCAGGATGGCGAGTACGGCGGCGCAGACCCCGCTGGCGTACCCCGCGGACAGGTCGATCTCGCCGAGGAGGAGGACGAAGACCAGGCCCATGGCAATGGCGATGCTGCCCGCGCCCTGGGTGAGCAGGTTGGCGAAGTTCAGCTCGGACAGGAAGACCGGGCGCAGTGCGGCGAAGAACACGCACAGGACGATCAGACCGAGCACGGCGGGGAGGGCGCCCAACTCACCGCCGCGTACCCGATCGACGTAGTTCCGGGCGACCGAGCGCAGATTCGCGGCTCCGGCCGCACCGTTCTTCTTCGGCGTACCGGGACCGCGCGGCAGTTCCGGCTTCTCGGGGGCGACTGCGGCGGTCATGCGGTGACTCCGTTGCTGTGGGCGAGGCCGAGGTCCCCGCTGCGGCCCGAGGTGATGAGTTCGACTACCTGGGAGTGCGTCACGTCCGACGTGCTGACGTGGGCGGCCATCCGGCCCAGGTAAAGGGCGGCGATCCGGTCGGACACGGCGAAGACGTCGTTCATGTTGTGCGAGATCAGGACCACGGCGAGACCGTTGTCGGCCAGCCGCCGGACCAGTTCGAGGACCTGTGCCGTCTGGGCGACACCGAGCGCGGCGGTCGGCTCGTCCAGGACGACGACCTTGCTGTTCCACAGCACGGCCTTTGCGATGGCCACGGTCTGCCGTTGGCCGCCGGAGAGGCTGGAGACCTGTTGACGGATGGACTTGACGGTGCGGACCGACAGCCCTTCGAGGGTCTGGGCGGCCATCTCCTCCATAGTCGCGTCGTCCAGAACGAGCCCTCGGCGTTTCTCGCGGCCGAGGAACATGTTCTGCACGATGTCGAGGTTGTCGCAGAGCGCCAGGTCCTGGTACACGATCTCGACGCCCAGGGCCGCCGCCTCACGCGGGCTGTGCACCTGGACCTGTTCACCCTCGAACCAGTACTCGCCGCCGTCGATCGGATGGATCCCGCCGATGCACTTGACCAGGGTGGACTTGCCTGCGCCGTTGTCTCCGACGAGGGCGGTCACCTCGCCTGGATGGACGTCGAAGGACACGTCGTGCAGTACCTGCACGGCGCCGAAGCTCTTGTCGATCCCGCGCAGTCGAAGGATCGGGGTCGCTGTCATGGAAGACGGCTCCTTACGGTCGTGAGGCCGCGGGTCCCGGGGAGGTGGGAGCCCCGGGACCCGCGATCGGGCCGGCTGGACAAGGGGTGACGGTCCGGTCGGCCGGTGAGGGCTACTTGATGCCGGCCTTGGCGCACAGGGCGGCGTACTTGCCCGTGCACAGCTCTTCCTTGGTGACGAAGCCGTCGTCCACGACGTCCTTGACGTTGTCCTTGTAGATGGCCACCGGCGTCTCCAGCACGGACGGGACCTTGCGCTTGCCCTCGGGGTCCTCGACGGTTGCGTTCGTCTCGCCCTTCTCGGCCTTGGCGAGGGAGATGGCGAGCTTGGCCGTGGCGTCGGCCTCCTTCTTGACCGCCTTGTAGACGGTCATGCACTGATCGCCCGCGAGTATGTTCTGCAGTCCCTGCACGGTGGCGTCCTGGCCGGTGACCGGGACCTCGCCGTTGCGGTTCTGCTTGCGCAGGACGGCGATGGCCGCGTTGCCGAGACCGTCGTTGGCGGCAAGCACGCCACCGATCTTGGGCTCGCTTGTGAGCATCTGCTCGAAGATGGTGCCGGCCTGGGCGTTGTCCCAGTCCGGGACGGACTGGTCCGGGCCTTTCACGTAGTCGCCCGACTTGTACTTCGGGTCGAGGATTCCGTTGTAGCCCTCGGCGAAGAGAGTGGCATTGTTGTCCGTCGGTGAGCCGTTGAGCGTGGCGACGATGGGCTTCTTGGCCTTCATGTCGCTCAGGCACTTGCTGAGGCCTTCGCCCTGCAGCTTGCCGACAGCGGTGTTGTCGAAGCTCACGTAGTACTGGGCGGAGCCGCCGAGAGTGAGCCGGTCGTAGTCGATCGTGGCGACGCCCTGCCCCTTGGCCTTGTCCAGAACTGCCTTACCCGTGCCGCTGTCCAGGTTCACGATCACCAGGACGTTCACACCGCTGGTGATCATCTGGTCTGCGATGGTCTGGAACTCCTGCTTGTCGCCCTGCGCGTTCTGGATGTCGAACTCGACGCCCGCCGCCTTGAACGCCTCGGAGAGGTACTTGCGGTCCGCGGTCTCCCAGCGGGCTGAGGACTTGCTGTCCGGGAGGATCACACCGATCTTCGGCTTGGCGTCGGACCCGGAACCGGAGTCGCTGTCGCCCGACGAGGAGTCGCCGCAGGCAGTGAGCGAGCTGACCAGTGCCACCGAGGCGGCGGTGAAGAGGAGTCCCTTGCGCATGGGCAGGGTCCTTTCTGGTGTTACGGCCGGACGACCGGACGTACGAGGGTGGTGAGAAGGAAGCCGAGAAGCGCGCTCTCGGGGGAATTGCCGGGTGTCGGGTGATCCGCCCGGCTGAATGTTGTGAGCGGGAACTTACGGCGCTACGGACCCCGTGCCCAGAGTGCGGGAGGCGCTATTTGTCATCCGCCATAACAATTAGGTGACGCTGTCGCAACGCGGCGACCTCGCTGCCTCCTGTGCGCCCGGAGAGAGCATGAGGCCGTACGGTGGCCGGCCGTGCAGTAGTTGCCCAAAGGGCCGTATGGCACCAAGGGTTCGCGCCGATGGTGCTTCCACGGCCGTGACCGCGTCCGTGCCGCGCGCATTGGAGGGCGCGTGTGCATCACGACCGGACCGGAGCTGGGCCCGTACCGGGAGCCGGACGGCGGGAACTCCGTGGAGTGATCCAATTTCCGGGCAAGGGTGACGATGCGCCGAGACAGAGGAGCGGTGCAGGCGAACGCGATTCGACCTGACGATCAGCGGTGGGGTGCCGCTATCGTGCCTGCATGGTCGACCCGGACCGCGACCATCTGCGTCGGCGTCGCGCCGAGGAGCGCGGCGTGCTGGTCGAGCACCTCTTCGACGAGATCCGAGCGCTGGGCTGCACCGGCAGCCTCAACTTCCTGCACACGTACCTCAACCAAGCTTACCGAGTCAACCAATTGAGATGATGCTGTGCGGTCGGTGCCGTCACCAGCCTGTCGGCAGACCGGCGATGAAGGCGAGCCGGTCGGAGACGAGTCGGTCGTCGCGGGCCGAGTAGTGCCAGTCGCAGCCGAGGAGGTCAGGCTCGAGTCGTCGAGGAACCAGTAACGGACCCGGCTGTCGTCGGCGTCGTTGCGCTTCCTGACCATTTGCTGGACATGGCCGGCGTACTGGCCGTCGCCTACCGCCACGATGGTCGCATCGGCCCTGTGGCGAGTGCGCAGCTTCTGGACCGGCACAGCGGCGGGGGCGGGTCGCTCTTGGCCCGTCCCTCGGCTCATGCCCCGTGTCGTTCAAGAACAAGGCGGGCCGTGCGCGCCATGGCCTCGTCGACCATCTCGCCTTGGAAGGTCACGGCGCCCGTCCCTTCTCTCTGTGCCGACTCGACCGCCGCGATCAGCTCTGCGCAGCGGGCGAGTTCGGCGGAGCTGGGAGAGAACACCTCGTTGATCACGGGGACATGGGAGGGGTGGATCGCCATCATGCCCTCGTAGCCGAGGGAGCGGTTCTGTTCGGCGAAGGCGCGAAGCCCTGGCAGGTCGCCGACCCGCGTCCACAGTCCGCTGACCGGGCATGGCGCTCCGGCTGCCCTTGCGTCCAGGAGTACGCGGGAGCGCAGTGCGACCGTCTCGGTTCCCTCTGGGCTCCAGCGGTAGCCGACGGCGCGTTCCACGTCGCCGCCGGGGGCGCTGAGAGCGCCCATGTAGGCGATGCGCGAGGTGGCCCGGGCGATGTCGTAGGCCTCGCGCAGGCCACGAGCCGTCTCCAGCAGGGGCACCAGCGCGACCCGTCCCGGCGGCAGGCCCTGTTCCTGTTCGCACCAGCCCAGCAGCCGGTCGGCGAGCTTCACGTCCTGGACGGAGTGGACCTTGGGAAGGACGATCCCGGCGAGTCCGGGCCGTACGACCGCCCGCAGGTCCTCAGCCCCGGCCCAGTCGTCCAGTGGGTTGACACGGACGAACAGCGCCATCCGTCCCGCCTGCTCGGCCGACATGGCGGCGGCCCGTGCAAGGGCATCAGCCACCTGCGCCCCGGCGGCGAGCTTGTCCGCGGTGGGCACCGCGTCCTCCAGGTCGAGGATGGCCGCGTCGGCGCCCGCCGCCCGGGCCTTGGGCAGCCAGTCGGTTCTGGTGCCGGGGACGAAGAGCAGGGAGCGCAGTGGGGGCCGGTCGACCACTCCCGTGTCCGCCTCCGCAGGGCTCTGCGAAGACTCCTCAGATGACATCGCTCTTCTCCAGATCGGCCAGTTCGTCCGCGCTGAGTCCGAGCCACTGCCCGTAGACCAAGTGGTTGTCCTGCCCGAGGGAGGGCCCGGTCCGCCAAACCCGCCCGGGGCGCTGCCGGAAATGCGGGATCACCGCTTGCATACGTACCGGGCCGAGATCGGGGTCGTCGACGGTGACGATGTCTTCGCGTTCGGCGTACACGGGGTCGGTGGCGATGTCCGCGGCGTCGAACACCCGTGAGGCCACGACTTCGGCACGGGCGAACTCCTCCAGGCACTCGCCGGTGACGCGCTCCGCCACCCAGTTCCGCAGGTTCTCGTCCAACTGTTCGCGTTGGTCGTACTGTTGCTGAGCGGTGGTGAACTCCTTCTCGGGGAGTCCCAGCAGGCGGGCGATGTTGCGGACCGATCGCAGCGTCGCGGAGGTCACTGTGATCCACTCGCCGTCGCGGGAGCGGTAGGTGTTGATCACGGCCCCTGGGGCGACCGCCAACTGGTTGCCGGAGCGTTCGGGTACTCGTCCCAACTGGTCGTGGACGATGACCTGCCACTCGACCAGACGAAACAGGGACTCGAAGAGTGCGAGGTCGATCCACTCGCCGTCGAACCCGGGGTCGTGGTCGCGGCGGTGGAGGGCGGCGAGGACGGCGTAGGCGCCCATCAGGCCGGTCACGGCGTCGCCGTGCGAGAAGCCGGTGTGCACGGGTGGGCCGTCGGGAAAGCCGGTCAGGTGGACCACTCCGCTGCGCGCCTCTCCCACCTTCCCGAAGCCGGGGGCGTCCGCCTGTGACGAGGTGGCGCCGAAGCCGGAGATCTGCAGCAGCACGGCCCGGGGGTTGATCCGGTGTACGGAGTCCCAGTCGAGTCCCCAGCTGCGCAGGCGTCCTGCGCGCAGGGTGACGATGACGACGTCCGCCCAGGCGACGAGCCGGTGGGCGACGAGTCGGCCGGTCTCGTGGTGCAGATCGAGGGTGACGGATCGTTTGTTGCGGCCGGCGACCTTGAACCACAGGGGAACACCGTCACGTTGAGGCCCCATGGCGCGGGCCGCGTCTCCGGCGCCGGGGGGTTCTACGTGTACGACGTCGGCTCCTTGGTCGGCGAGCATCGAGCCCGCCAGCGGGCCGGCCACCACGTGGGCGAACTCGACCACTTTCAGTCCGCGCAACTGCCCGCTTCCGGTGGTGTTCCGCTCGTCGTCCGACACTGCTGAGCTCCCTTGCCCTGCTGTTCCGCGTGGGTCTCCGACAGCGTCGTCCGCGTTGGTGCGGCGCGGCCGTCGCCGTTGTGTTCAGACTGCCGGAGTGGAGAAATGCCTGTCGAGCAACAGAAGGCCATCAATCAATGCGAAAAATGCATGAGTGGGGGAGGGTGGTGCGCGGCCTCAAGCCCACGAAACCCCGGGAGGAAGCGGACGCCCCTGGAGGCGGAACTCTTCGAGCGTCTCCAGGAACCGCTCCGTCACGGTCGGGAGCGTTCGCCGGGCGCGCAGCGCGATGTCCAGGCGCCGGTCCACCACGGGGTCCACCAGAGGACGGCAGACGACGGGTCCGGCACCCATCAGCGGGAGCACCAGGGCGGGCATCGCCGACACCCCGAGGCCGGCGGTCACCAGTCCGCCCACGGTCGCGATACTGCCAGCCTCGGCCGCCGGTAGCGCGTGCGCGTCGATCTGGGCGAACGCCGCGTCGGTGAGCCGGCGCACGCTCGAGTCGCGCCCGACGGCCAGGAACGGCTGACGAGCCAGGTCGTCCCAGGTGATCTCGTGGTGGTCGGCGAGCGGGTGGCCCACCGGCAGCACCGCGACGAAGCGGTCCCTGACCAGAGGGCGGTGCTCCAACTGCTCCGGCGGGTTGCCGACGGTGGTGATCGCGAAGTCGGCGTCGCCGGACAGGACCCGGTCCAGTACCGACCGCTCCAGGCCGTCGAGGAGTCGTACCGCCACCTGTGGGCGCCGCTCGCGGAAGTCGGAGATCACCTGCGGCAGGAGTACCGCGGCGACGGAGGGAAGGGTGGCCACGGCGACCGTTCCCGACTCGCCGAGCAGGTATCGCCTGAGCTCCTTCATGCCGGCTTGGTGAGCGGTGACGATCTGCTCGGCGACACGCAGGGCCTCAAGGCCGGCCGCGGTCAACTGCACGTTGCGGGTGTCCCGTTCCAGGAGCTGGACGCCCAGGTGTCGCTCCAGATCCGCGACCGCGCGGCTGAGTGAAGACTGGGACACATGCATCTCCGCGGCGGCCGCGGTGAAGCTCGCGGCCCGGGCGACGGCCGCGTATGCCGACAGCTGACGCAGGGTGGTGGCCTCCATGGGAGGCGAGCATAGGGCGCCCCGCTTGAATTGATGCGCTTAACGCATGAACAGATCTCGGTTTGATGCTGGACACCGATCCGCCGGTGCTCCGAAACTCTCGCGTAACACCTCGGCCTGCCTCTCCCCGCTCAGTCCCGCCCACCGCCGCCGAGGGCCGTCCTCGAGAAAGCGAGCGCCGCCATGCTGGCAGCCCTGGGCTTCGCCACGATCGCCGTCCTCCTGCTGCTCACCATGACCAAACGCGCCTCGGTACTGGTCGCTCTGATCCTGCTTCCGGTGCTGGCTGCGCTCATCGGCGGTTTCGCGGGCGATCTGGGCGAGTTGATTCTCGGTGGGCTGTCCAAAGTGGCCCCCACCGGCATCATGATCGCCTTTGCGGTCCTGTACTTCAGCCTGATGGTTGACGCCGGGCTCTTCGACCCTCTGATCCGCGGCTTGTTGCGCGTGGCACGTGGCGACCCGTTGCGGATCACCGTCGCCACGGCCGTCCTCACCCTGTGCGTGGCCCTGGACGGTGACGGCGCCTCCACCTTCCTCATTACCGTCTCCGCACTGCTGCCGGTCTACAAGAGGCTCGGCATGAACCCCCTGGTGCTGTCCGGAGTGGTCTGCCTGGGCGCGGGCGTGATGAACATGGTTCCCTGGGGTGGCCCGACCGTACGCGCCATGGCGGCGCTGAAGCTGGACAGTTCCGAGGTCTTCAACCCCGTGCTGCCCGCGATGGGCTTCGGTGTCGTCTGGGTGCTGGCGGCCTCATACCTGCTCGGCCGCCGGGAACGCAACCGTCTGGCCGCGCTGTCCCCGCAGGGCCCGGACACGGACGGGCGCGAGGACGAGCGGGGTGACGACCGTGAACCCGCCGCTTCGACGACGCTCACGGCGACCACGGAACCCGAGTCGAGCCGGCACGCCACTCCCGCGAGGGCCGACGGGGAGGGCCAGGCCCTCCGGGCTCCCGGGGACGGGCCCGGCACCGTCCGGGTCCCGCCGTTGCCACGGACCTGGCTGAACGTCTTCAACCTGCTGCTCACCGTCTCCCTCGTGGTCTGCCTGATCCAGGAAGTGATGCCCCTTCCGGTGCTGTTCGTCCTCGGGTTCGCGATCGCGGTGCTGGTCAACCACCCCACGTGGGAACAGCAACAGGCGCTGCTCGACAAGCACGCCAAGAGCGTGGTCCTGGTCACCACGATGATCTTCGCGGCCGGCGTCCTCACGGGGATTCTCACCGGCACCAAGATGATCGACGAGATGGCCGAGGCGCTCGTCTCCGTCGTCCCCGACTCCTTCGGATCCCACCTGCCCGTCGCGGTGGCAGTCACCGCCATGCCGCTGAGCCTGGTCTTCACCCCGGACGCCTACTACTTCGGCGTCCTGCCCGTACTAGCCGAGACCGCGCACGGCTTCGGCACGGACCCGGCCGAGGTCGCCCGGGCCGCCATTCTCGGCCAGATGACCACGGGGTTCCCGCTCAGTCCGCTCACCGCCTCCACGTTCATCCTGGTCGGCATGAGCGGCGTGTCGCTCGGCGAACACCAGCGCTTCATCTTCCGCTGGGCCTTCGCCACCACCCTGGTCATGACCGTCGGCGCCCTGCTGACCGGCGCGTTCCCCTTGTGACCGGCGACCCGGGCCGGAGCGTATTTCCCTTCCGGTCGGGGACTCCCGGAAGCCACCGCCGTGCCGCTGAGACCTCCAACGCGGCGCCCGCGCCCGGGAGTCCGGAGCAGGGCGACCGCCTCCACACACACCAGGCACCAAATCCGCGCGACCCAGTTCCCCATAGGCCCGAGACGAGGACGCACATGAGACGGATCACCAGACGTACGGCGCTCGCAGTCACCGCAGCCGCGGCAGCGGCGCCGGCCGTGACTACGGCAACCGCCGCGGCCGCCGACACCAGCACAGGCACATCCGAGGGACAAAAGGCGACCGGGGGGCGTAATCCGGTCCTGCGAACGGACCTGGTCACGCGGGTGACGCCGAGGAACAACTGGCTGGTGACAGCCGTCGCCCTCCAGTACGCGCACCGCATCGACCTGCGCGGCGGGCAGATCCCGCCCTCGGCCTTCCAGGTGAGGGCCACCGTGGGCGGGCAGACAGCGGCTCGCACGGTGACCCGGGTCTACTCCAGCACCACCGCCGAAGTGGACGACCGGTCCCACCCAGGACGGCCGGGGGACCGACTGATCATCGAGCTGGACCCGACCGACTCCAACGCGCGGGCCTCGGGCATCGACCCCCTTCCACTGGACCGTGCGTACTCCGTCAGACAGGTGACGGACGTGCACACCCCGGAAGGCGAACCAGTGCTCAGGGCTGGTCCGTTCGCGGTCCGGAACGACAACGTCACCACTCCCGTGGTCGACGACTTCGCCGCGGGTTCTTTCACCGACTCCACGGGCTTGGAACTGGACTTCCGGCTGTACAGGCCCGAGGGATTCGTACGGAACCCGCGGACCCGCACGCGGTACCCAGTCGTCGTCACCCTGCACGGCGGTGGTGAAGTCGCGGACAACAACATGACCCAGCTCACCTCCAACCGGATCGCCGTCACATTCGCCAAACCGGAACGACAGCGCCGCGACCCCGCGTTCGTCCTCTCTCCGCAGATCCCCCTGCCCCGTCCCATGGACGGACCCGACGGAACGGACTGGACCGACGCCAAGGTCCAGGCCGCTCTGATCGAACTCATCGACACCTTCGTGAGCGAGAACGCCCGTAACGTGGACACGGCCCGGCTCTATCTCGCCGGCCTGTCCTCGGGCGGGCGCGGTATCTACAGCCTGCTGGCGAAGCAGCCCGACGTGTTCGCGGCCGCCCTGCCCACGGCAGGCTGGGGCGACTCGGCCACCATGGACAGGATCACGCACATCCCGATCTGGGCCGACCACTCCGTCGACGACCCGGTCGTCCCCTACCGGGAGGGCCGGTTCGGCAAGCCCGGCACCTGGACACTGATGAACGCGCTGGAGACCGCCGGTGCCCGGGTCAGCCGGGGGGAGTGGGCGAACGACCTGCCGAAGGCGCAGTTCGAGGCCAGGTCCCGGGAGCTCCTACGGCAAGCCAAGGCCACGCGCAGCCACGTCCTGTTCACCAGCTACACGCCAGGCACGACACCGGTGAACCCACACCTCGCATGGGCCCAGACGTACGAGAACGACGTGGTCATCGACTGGCTCTTCGAACAGTCCCGGTAGCCGCCGCACGCAGCTCCCCTTTCTCTTTCTTCCGCACGGGGAGAGATCAGCCGCCGGCCAATCCGCCCAGCCCTCACAGCACAGGCGCACCTCGCTGTCCGGTAATCGCGCTCTCACCACAATCCGGAGGTAAAGCAATGCGTCCATCCCGTCGCTCTACTCACACGGCCCCGCCGTTACGGAACCGGCCCCGTGCCATGACGGCATTGATCTCCCTGGCAACCACCATCGGCCTGACGCTGACTCTGCTGACGGCCGCCGCCCCGCCGGCGGCCGCCGCAGACCTGCTGTCCCAGGGCAAACCCGCGACCTCCTCGTCCACCGAGAACACGGGCACTCCCGCCTCGGCGGCCGTGGACGGCAACACCGGGACGCGCTGGGCGAGCGCGTTCAGTGACCCGCAGTGGCTGACCATCGATCTGGGCGCCGCTGCCACCATCAGCCAGGTCGTGCTGCGCTGGGAGGCCGCGTACGCCCAGGCGTTCCAGATCCAGACCTCCACCAATGGCACCGCCTGGACCACCGTCTACTCGACCACGACCGGCACCGGCGGCGCGCAGACCCTCGACGCGAACGGCAACGGCCGGTACGTCCGCCTGCTGGGCACCCAGCGCGGCACCGCCTACGGCTACTCGCTGTGGGAGTTCCAGGTGTACGGCTCGGGGGGCGGCACTCCTCCGGGCAACGGCGTCCCGGACCCGACGGCCACCTCCCTGGAGGCCTCCAACGGGCCGCTGACCACCGCCACTTACACCGTTCCCGCCCCGAGCGGATACGGCTCAGGCACGGTCACGTATCCCACCAACAGTGGCTCGTACCCGGGTGTCGTACTGATGCCCGGTTATCAGGGCACACAGCAGAACCTGCAGTGGCTCGCACCCCGCCTCGCCTCCTGGGGCTTCGTCGTCGTCAACGTCGCAACCAACACGCTCACCGACGATCCCGAATCGCGCGGCCGGCAGATCACCGCCGCCGGCACCCAGCTGATCGCGCTCGGCAACACAGCCGGCAACCCGCTGTCCGGGAAGGTCAACGGTACGCTCGGCGCGGTCGGTCACTCGATGGGCGGCGGTGGTGTCATGGCGGCCCTCCGGGACGACGCGCGCTTCCGGGCGGGCGTGCCCACGGCCCCGTACCACCCGAACGCGAACTTCTCCGCGGTCACCGAGCCCACGTTCTTCCTGACCTGTCAAAGCGACTCCGTCGCCCACGGCAACACGTACGCGGTGCCCTGGTACAACTCCATGTCCCAGGCAGAGAAGCTCTACGTCGAGGTTCCGGGCGACCACCTGTGCCCGATGACGGGCTCCGGCAACAAGGCCAAGCAGGGCAAGTGGATTGTGTCGTTCCTCAGTCTCTGGCTGCGTGCCGACACCCGCTTCAGCTCGTTCCTGTGTGGCCCCGTACGTGACCCGGACAAGAACAATCCATCCCTGGTCACGCGCTGGATGGACACCTGCTCGTTCTGACCGTCTCGCTGAGCGCTCCGCGGCCCGCCGACGTGGCGCTCCGAGCCTGCTGCCGGAGCCTTCGAGGGCCAATGCCACGACATCGAAGCCTCCATGCCGTGAGGAGTCGCTCTTCGGACGAGTCCAGCTGGAGGACGACCGCCACCGTGCCCACTGCCGGCACGGTGGCCGGTACGGTGCTCTCCGGTTCCAAACCGATTTCATGCGGCGTCAGACCGCGGTGGTTGATACGGAACGCTGTGCCGACGTCGAGCGGAGTGCTGACGCGGCAGGTGACCGGGGCGCGCGCCAGGGACTGCAGGCGGATCATGAGCTGTCCCTCGTTCGGGATGGTGAGGCCCACAAGCCGTACCTGGGGGTGGTCCACGGTCAGGAACCGTGTCTGTGCCGGCAGTTCGGCCCGGGTTTCGGCGCGGGCGCGGACTGGGACCAGCGGATGGCTGGTGACGGCGGCGGTGCGCGCCGCCAGCTGATCGACGAGCCCTGCGGCGTTCTCGTCGACCTCCGTAACGGCGATGCTGTAGCGGAATGTGGTGGAACGCCTGCTGGGCGGGGAAGTTCGTGTCCCCGATGTTGTTGTGCACCCAGGAGAACACGGTGCCCGATTCCTGTTGCGGGAGCGACTGTGGGTAGGGCGCGTAGGGAATCATGATTCCGCCGAGCTGGACGAGCGGGGCGTCGGCCGTTGCCAGCGCGGCGTGATGAGTGTCGTCATTCAGGCTGATCCAGCGCCGGATCGCCCGCATGTGGGTGGCAGACCCCGGCACGGTCTCCCGGTCGGTGCCGAGGACGCCGCCTGTGGCCTCCGTATGCACTACAGGGTTGTCCAGGGCGAACGGGAAAGCGAAGAACGCACTCTCCTTGGCGAGCGTCGCGGTCTTGTCGATGCGGTTCTCCACGTCGACGCGGGCTGCGTCGCGTGGGAGGTGCACCTTGACCCGGAGCCGACGGGTTCCGGCCGGGGCGCACTCGTGGACGAGGGTGTGGCCGGTGGTTTCCGTGGTGCGGCCGACGAGGGCCGCCGGTGGTGCGGTGCGGCGCGAGGCGAGCAGGTGCATCGAGTCGTCGGCGACGGTCTTGCTGGACTGATGGTTGAACGCGCCGGCTTTGGCGTACTCGTCGTACACATAGCCGTTGAAGCCGATCACGGCATCCTGCCGGACCAGTTCGCGTCCGGTGCGCTGGTCGATGACGGAACCGATGCACGCCTGGCGCAGCGACACACACTTCCTTGCAGGCGAGATCATCTCGCTCCGTGATCAGAGACGATGGTGCAGTTGACACACCTGCGGCGAACCGTCGCTGCAAGTAGGGCTTGTAGGGATCCAGCCTGCTGGGCCGGGGCCGGTTCTCGCGGAAGGCGTCCTGCCAGCGCGCGGCGGTCGCATACCGGAGCACGGCGTTGAGGCCCCAGGCCGGGTGCCGGGCACGGTCGGCACACAACGCGGATCTGTGCCAGGCCCACCCAGTCGCCGCGGAGCCCGCTCTGCCGGTGCACAGCAGCGCCGATTCGGCACGGCGAGAGGCACAGTGCACGGTGGCTCGACCGCCGTCCCCGGAGGGTCGGCACCGAACGCGTTCCGTGGCGGCATGCGGCCTCGCGGAGTCGAGCGGACGCCGCCGACCGGTACTCGCAGCTCACGCGGCACACCGGATTCGGAGAACCGCGGCCTGTGGCGCCGCAGGCCCGGCAGGTTCCGATTCTGGCGCGGTACGGCTGTGACCTCTTGTGCCTCGCGCACAGTCCCGCCGAAGCAGTTGTGGGGTCGCTGACTATGAACACACCTCATCCAGACGTAACTTACTCAACCGTAACTTCGCACCCAACCGATTCCGAGGGAGCCAGCCTTGCGGAAGGCAACAGCGAAACGGAAGAAGAAGCCGCTGGTGATGCTCGGGATGGGCTCCCTCGTGGCGGCGGGGCTCACGGTTCCGGCCTACACCGCAGGAGCATCCGAGCCGACCGCCGGCTGTGACGCCGCGGACGACGCGATCTACACCCCGCCGGCCGCCGCCTCCGGCACGCCCGGCCAGGTCGTCTCCTGCCGCCCGACCAAGCTGCCGCACGTGCCGGGCAACATCCCCATGAACGCATGGAAGGTGCAGTACAGCTCGACGAACAATGCCGGCGGGCGGGTTGCCGTCTCCGGTACGGTCGCGGTGCCGAAGGCCGAGTGGCGGGGTCCGGGGCCGCGCCCGATCGTGGCGTTCAACCCCGGCACGCTGGGCCTCGGCCCTCAGTGCGCCTTCTCCAAGCAACTGGCCGGCGAGTACCAGGACGCGTACGAGGGCGACAACATCTCCGCCGCCCTGAAGGCCGGTTACGCCGTCGCCGCCACGGACGGGGCCGGCTATCTGACCGGGCAGACCCACCCGTACGTCTCCGGCCAGGACGCCGGGCACGCACTGCTGGACATCGCCAGGGCCGCGCCCGCCGTACCCGGCAGCGGCCTGGACGGCAAGGCGCCGGTCGGCCTCTGGGGCTACTCGGAAGGAGGCGCGGCCAGCCTCTGGGCGGCGCAGCTGGCGGACTCGTACGCACCCGATGTAAACGTCGTCGCCGACGCCGCCGGAGGTGTCCCCGGTGATCTGAAGGTCGTAGCGAAGGCCCTGGACGGCGGTCCCTTCGCGGGCTTCCTCACGGACGCCCTGGTCGGCCTGGCGGCCGCGCACCCGCAGATGCCGTTCGACGAAATCATGAACGGCACCGGCAAGGAGGCAATCGATAAGGCCAAGTCCCTGTGCTTGGTGGGAACCATCGCGAACTTCGCGGGACAGAAAGTCGAGAACTACAGCACGGACCAGCTTTCCCTCGACCAGATTTACGCCCTGGAGGGCGGTGACGGCACCACGTGGGGCGAGGTCGTGGACCGGCAGAAGCTGGCCACAGGCATCGGGCCGAGGGGCTCGGGCGCCAAGTACGAAATCGGCTTCCCCGTCATGCAGTACCGCGGGCTGTTCGACGAGGTGATCCCGACCGAGACCGAGGACGCGACCCGGCGGGCGTACTGCTCCGCGCAGGTGCCCACCCGCTGGAAGACCTATCCGGGCGAGCATCTGACCGCCGACAACCAGGCGGTGAATGACGTCGTCGCCTGGCTGGGCGACCGGTTCGCGGGGAAGAGGGAATACGGCAACTGCTGATCCTTCTGGCACCGTGCCCGGGCGCTGTCACCTGTCAATCAGGTGACAGCGCCAAGATGTCTGTCCGCAGACCGTGCCGGTGCCCTGATCGCACAGTACGTTCACCGGCACGTCCAAACGGCGGACGGCGGGCCCTGGGCGCGGAAGGATGGCAGACATGACATTGCCTGCCCTCCCCGAGGAGTCCTTCCAGCGCGTGCTCTGTGTCGTCGCGCACCCTGACGACATGGAGTACGGCACGTCTGCGGCCGTCGCTCGCTGGACCGCGGGCGGCATCGAGGTCGGCTATCTCCTGCTCACCCGCGGCGAGGCCGGCATGCCGAACCCTCCTGAGGAGACGGCACGCCTGCGCGTCGCCGAGCAGCAGGCCGCCTGCGCCGTCGTCGGTGTCGAGCACCTGACCGTCCTCGAACATCCGGACGGTGTGCTCGTCTACGGCCTCGACCTGCGCCGGGACATCTGCCGGGAGATCCGCCGGTTCAAGCCCGACGTCGTGCTCGGCACCGGTTATGAGGTCGAAACGCCCTACGGCTTCGACCAGGCCGACCATCGCGCGGCCGGGCTCGCGACGCTCGACGCGGTGCGCGACGCGGGGAACCGGTGGGTCTTCCCGGAGCAGGTCGACGACGAGGACCTACAGCCGCACTCCGTGCGCTGGTTCCTCGTCCCCGGCCTCGCCGGTTCCGGTGCGACCCACGGCGTCGAGGTCACGGGGGGAACTTCACGTGCCGCCGACGACGGCCGTACGTACGGAGACCTCGGCACCATCGTCGCGGTGCTCACTCTGACGAGCGCAGCACTCCAGACCTTCACCGCTTGGCTTCAAGCACGCCAGGCGAAGCATCTGGGGCGGACCGAACCGCAGCCGGAGCCATCAGGTCAGGGCTACACCTTGGAGTTGCGGTCCGACGGAACTGTCGTGATCACGCTGCCCCCGCTCGGCGGGACGGACGGGGAGCGTTCGGGTGATCCAGCACTCTCCATCCAAGAACTGCGCGTACAGCTTGAAAGGCTCTTTGGCCCCTGAAGTTTCGCCATTTTCTTGATCGGCTGGAGGCGGGCGGGTCACGCTGCGCGAAACCGACTGAGAGGGCATTTGATCTAGGTATATTACCCTTTTTGCCCTAGTAGGTTCCTCGCCAGGTTGGCGTGGTCTCATCTGATATGCGTCTGGCAAGGTTGTCGATCGACGCGATGTGGATCACGGCTTCGGAGCTGGTCGTCACAGTCCGTGACGACCAATCGGCGCGTATCCGACGCGCACCGCTCAAGTTCGAAGACCCCCCATGCAAGCCGTCCTGTTCTCTGGCAACCACGGACAGGTTGACGTGACCGACTTGCAACTCGATCCCCCCGGAGGTACGCGTCCAGATCGCGGCCACCTGCGGCACGCTGCAGCGTCGCGATGAACCTCGTCGCCCCCCGCGGAGTCCGCCAGGGCGCTACCTCACGCATCCGGCAGTCCGGCGAGCAGATCTACCACTACTCAGGGCGTCTCCTCCTTCGCGGAGGAAGCCATCGTGCCGGCCACAGGTGCGATCCGGATCCGCAAGGACGCGCCCCTCGACGTGGCCTGCCGGATCGGCATCTCGCGCTCGACAACTGACCCTGCCCACGAACGACTCAACAATCCACGGAGATACAGATGCCCAGCCCCAGCTTCCAGGTCGTGAACCCGGCAACGGGCGAGGAGAGCGCACCTCACCCGTTCATCACCGACACAGAGCTCGAAGCGGTCCTCAGCACTGCTCGCGACATCCAGCGCGAGTGGGCTTCGTGGGCCGCTCCCGCCCGAGCCAAGATTCTCAACGACGTAGCCAGGTACACCGCAACAACCTAGAGGAACTCGCCACCATCGCGGTCCGTGTGATGGGCAAGCCCATCACACAGGCTCGTGCCGAGGTCGAGTTCAGCGCGGACATCTACGACTACTACGCCGACAACGGCACGGCGTTTCTGGCAGACGAGCCGATCGCAGTCTCCGGCAGCGGCTCCGCGCTGATCCGCAAGCAGCCGATCGGCACAGTGCTCGGCATCATGCCCTGGAACTTCCCCTACTACCAGGTGGCCCGTTTCGCCGCGCCCGCCCTCATGGCTGGCAACAGCGTGCTGCTCAAGCCCGCTCCTCAGTGCCCTGACTCATCCGCCTCGATCGCGTACGCCTTCTCCGTCGCACCCCAAGGGGTCTTCACGAGGATCCTCGCCTCGGAATCCGCCATCGCCAACCTCATCGAAGACACCCGTGTCGCCGGTGTCAGCTTTACCGGTTCAGAACGAGCGGGCGCGATCATCGGAGGCCTCGCCGGTGCTGCAGTGAAGAAGACTGTCCTCGAGCTCGGGGGCTCCGATCCCTTCCTGGTTCTCGACGTCACCTCCGTGGACACAGTCGTAGAAGCCGCCGTCGAAGCTCGCCTCGACAACAGCGGCCAGTCTTGCAATGGCGCGAAACGCATCATCGTCATCGACCGGCACTATGACGACTTCGTGCGCCAGTTCATCGAACGCCTCAGCGAGATCACGCCCGCAGATCCGATGCTCGACGACACCGTCCTTGGCCCACTGTCGTCTGCCGACGCCGCCGAGAGGCTCGCAGCCCAGGTACAGCGCGCGATCGCCAACGGAGCAACCGCTTTGCTGGCGCCTGAGCGACGGCGCGCGTTCCACGGGTGCGGGGTACTGGCCGATGTGACCGCAGACAACCCGGTCCACCGCGAAGAGCTCTTCGGGCCGGTCGCGGTCCTGTATCGGGCGGCCGACGAGGGCCACGCTGTCGAGATCGCCAACGACACGCCCTTCGGCCTGGGCTCGTACGTCTATACCGACGACCTGAACCAGGCAAATCGCGTCGCCAACGCTCTCGACACCGGGATGGTCTACATCAACGGGGTCGGCCAGGATGCTGTCGAACTGCCCTTCGGTGGCACGAAGCAATCAGGCGTTGGAAGGGAATTGGGGTCACTCGGCATTCGCGAGTTCGTCAACCACCAACTGACCCGAACCGTCACGTACTAATCGCGGGAGCGGCTGAGTTGAACGGCTCAGGCATCTACCTGAGACGGCGGAAGGCTCACCGGTCAGAGAACACAGCCTCTGCCGCGAGCGGCGAGACCCTGCAACTTCCGCCACCCGCGCGCCGCTGGCCGGTACCGGGGGGTCCAACTGCTTGAAGACCAGCCCCTCCAGGCCGACCGCCGACCACGTCAGCCACTCACGGGCGGTGTCCGGATCCGTGGTCGACGGACACAGCGCCCACGGCGCCGCCGGTACGGCCACGCCACGGTGTTGGTGCCTGCCAGACGCAGCACGTCGAAGGCGGAAGTGGGCAGGCCACCCGCTGGCAAGCCGCGCCGCCGTGGCGCCCCGCCGTTGTAGCCGACCCTGAAGGCGCTCGAAAGCGAGCCGGCCCGCTTCCCACACCACCAGTTCGACGTTGGGTGTGGCTCTTTTGCAGGGACGTTCCTGATCAGGCCGTGAGGCTGTAGGTGTGCTGGTCGGGGGTGGGGTAGAG